>DAOTXP010000084.1:0-87761 GCA_034435275.1 Anaerolineales bacterium
TACGGGCCAGCCAGTCCCGCGCTCGGCCTGATGGATTTGCTCAGTTATTCGGCGCGCCTGCTCTGGCATGACGGTGTACTGGTCACGCCGCGTAACCCGAATGGCGCGAATCAGTTCTTTGTCGTCAACGAAGGCGAACCTGTCCTCTCGATTGCCTCGCGTCTCGAGCAGGAGGGGCTGACACTCGATGCGAACGCTTTCCTCGATTACCTGATCTACAAAGGCCTCGACACCTCAATTCAAGCAGGCACATTCGAGTTGTCGTCCGCCATGTCCATCGTGGACATCGCCCACGAATTGCAGGATGCAACCCCCTCGCAGGTGACCTTCGTCGTCCTGCCCGGCTGGCGGATGGAGGAGATCGCCGCCTCGCTCCCGACTTCGGGCCTGAATGCCGCGCCCGAGCAGTTTCTTGCCGTTGCGCGCGATCCGTTTTCGCTTGACTTCATGTTCGACGCGCAGACCCACGAGGGCTTTCTCTATCCCGATGCCTACGTCCTGCCGCGCGAGACCAATGCTGAGCAGTTGGTCGAGGCACTCGTCCGCAACTTCGCTTTGCATCTCACCAATGACTTGCGCGCAGGGTTCGAACAGCAGGGACTGACGGTCTATCAGGCGGTCACGCTGGCGTCCATCGTCGAGCGCGAAGCGGTGATCGATGAGGAGAAGCCGCTCATCGCCTCCGTGTTTCTGAATCGCCTGGCACTGGGCATGAAACTGGACAGCGACCCGACGGTCCAATATGCGCTTGGCTACGAACAAGACTGGTGGCCGAATCCGCTCTCACTCGCCGATCTGGAATTCGATTCCCCATTCAACACATATAGGTACGCGGGCCTGCCGCCCGCGCCGATTGCGAATCCCGGTCGAAGCGCGTTGCGCGCTGTAGCCTTTCCCGCCGATACACCGTACTTCTATTTCCGCGCCCGCTGTGACGGTTCGGGCTATCACGTCTTTGCCGAGACTTTCGAGGAGCATATCGCCAACGGCTGTCCATAAAAATACAGGACGGGAAAACTCCCATCCTGCAGGAATGTATCTCATGGAATCACCGTGGGTATTGCATCGAAATCGCTGTACATAGATTACCAGGTGATTTCGTTAATTTGCAATAGAGAATGAGAAATTAATACGGTGGGGAGACGGTTGGAATTGTATCGAAATCGCCGTAAGCCTGGGCAGTGGTCAGCGAGACCCAGCACTTGCTATTCGAGTTGGGGATTTTCACCAGCCACCAGGTATTGTCGTAGTCGGGGTTGCGGCCGACGATCTCAACCGTCTGCCCTGAAAGGAATGAAGTAACCACCTCATATGCCTGGCTGGGACCCGAACGGCAGTTGGCATTCTTGATAAAGGTCGCATATGGGTAATTGGGCGTCGCGGTTGCAGTAGGGAACGGTGTCGAAGTCGGGAGCGGGGTTTGGGTGGGCGGTTCGGTCGGGGTCGCGCTCGGCTCGACGAATGGCGTGGGTGTGTTTTCGATCACCACGATGATCTGGGTCACCGCGGCGGTCGGTGTCGGCGCACTGACTCCGGGAAAGCCGCAGGCCAGCGTTGCCAGCAACAGGATGGACAAGACAATGACGAGTCTCTGGTTCATCGGCGAATCTCCTCCGCCGAATGATACCACTTCCTATCCGACAGGCGCTGGTTTCCTGCGAATCAAAGCCTGAATGGCCGCGCCCAGCCCGGCGAACAATATCAATGGCGTGAATATGAACCAGCCGAGATAGGGCGTCAGCCCGGCGAGAACGATCAACGCGCCGCCGAGCAGGTGATTTCCAAATACGCTTTTCCCGGCGCTCATCCGTTCGCCGATCAATCGCGTAAATGCGGATAAGCCGAGGATCGTCAAGGCGACTAGTCCGAGCAGGAGGCATAGGAGCAGAAGGATCAGGATTGCTCCTATGACTTTGCCCGCGCCCTCCCCAAGTTTCAATAACAATGCACCGACAGCGAGGATGAACAACCCGTTGACGAGTCCCAGCAGGAAGGCGCGGCCGAAGGAGGCCTCGAGCGCCTCGTGCGTCCGCTGGACGGGGAGGGGGAA
This sequence comes from Anaerolineales bacterium, assembly GCA_034435275.1. Lineage (GTDB taxonomy): Bacteria > Chloroflexota > Anaerolineae > Anaerolineales > Villigracilaceae > JBFMCC01. The sequence continues at coordinate 2,051 of DAOTXP010000084.1, forward strand.
GAGCAGATTGGCCGCGGCCAGGATCGAGATCAACCCTGCGCCGCTGAAGAGAACGAGCAGAACCAGACCCAGTGCGTTTTCCATGATAGCAACTCCTTTTTGCAGATTATTCGCTGTTACGAAATGAGTCCCAGATTTCGAGGGCGGGCTTGGGCGTGCCGTCGAATTGGCGCAGGCCGACGGAGGCGAAGATGCCGAGCGTCTGAATATCGTCCGAGTCCTTGCCCTGGGTGCGCATCATTTCGGCGTAGGAATCGAGGTTGAAGTCATTCAACAGCAGATAGACCCAGAATACCAGTCGTGAGCCGAGTTGGTCGTGGATGGCGTTCAGGTAGGCGGCCTGTCCATCGGTTGAGCCGCTAAACGGACCGACGGGTTGGGAGGAGAATCCGCCCTCGGCCACGGCGACCGGCTTCGAGGTCCGCGCGAGAAGCGGGCTGTAATAGTCCGAAGGAATCGCTTCGCCTTCCTTGAAGACCGTGTAAGGGTATGTGGAGATCACCCACAGATCCAGGTTTGGTTCGAAGGCTTCGATTTGTTCCCAGTTTGTGTCACGCGGCTGGCGGTTCCCCTCTTCGGGCTGGGGGAACATGTTGTTCAAGTCGTCCCATTGAAAGGTGACAAAGACCTGCGTCTCGGACGCCTCGGTCTTGACTGCGCCGTAGATTTCGTTGTAAAGACTGATGAAGTTTGACGCATCTTCGGGATGGGCGTCCATGTAGGTATTGATCTCGGAGGCGAGGCCGAGGTAGCGCGGATGGAACTGGCGCACGACCCACAACGCGTAATTTTTGTAGGCGGCGCGCACGTTCGGATTGGCAAAACTGGCCTCCCAGCCCGCAGGCAGGCCCGCGAACTCGCGGCGGTTGAGACCGTTGAGCGCATCAATGACGAAGATGTATTCGAGGCCGTTCTGCCGCGCCAGTTTGACCTGGTTGGTGAGGTCGGTGCGCGTCTGCGATTTGCCGTCTGTGCCATTGACGAAATCCTCCCAGGCGGCGTTCTGCTGAATGAGCACGAAATCGGCATGATCGCTGAAATCCTTGTATAGTTTTAGAATGCTTTCGAGCGTGGCCTCGGGCGGCGAGGGAAAGAATCCGTAGGTGGTGCGGCCCGAATCGAAGATGGAACTTTCGGGCGTGGGGAAGGGCGTGGACGCACCGCCTTCACAGGCGAGAGCCGCAAATGCGAGAACCAGTAAGGCGGGGAATATTCTTTTCATTGAATGATCCTGCGCGCTATATAAAGATCGGCTTCGAGCATGACGTTGTCCTTGAAAAAGTGATGTGTGAAGTAGACATTGCCGTGGTTGTCGAGTGAGGCCTCGCCCGCAAACGGCGCGAACATTTTTTGCGGTTCGCTCCATTGGCCGTTCACCTTTTTCGAGCGCCACAATTCGGGCGCGCCGAGAGAGCGTGTGAACCACAATTCCGAGCCATCCTGCGTGATGAACGGCCAGCCCTCGGAGTAAGTTGAATTGACGATTTGGAGATTGACGGGTTCCTGCCATTCGCCGTTCACGTTTTGCGAAACCCAGATGTCCAGTCCGCCCAGCCCGCCGGCGCGCGGCGAATGGAAATACAGTTCCCGGCCGTCGGCGGTGATGTGCAGTTCGCCCACTTCATATTCGGCTGGGAAGTCGGCGTTCTGCCAGTTTTGCCATTTCCCGTTGAGGAATTCGGCGGTGAACCAGTTCAGGCCAGTGTAGCCCTCGCGCGCCGAGCAGAACCACATCGTGTTGCCGAGGATGAATTCGCACCCGTCGAGCGCGAGTTTGCCCGCGTCCTGCAAGACCACTCGTTCGGCTTCGCTCCAAACGCCGCTCGTTTGGTGGAAGACGTATATACCCGTCACACCGTCGAACAACTGCTTTTCAACGGGGATGGCCGGGGAGGGTGTGAACCAGATGTAGATTGTCTTTCCGTCGGGCATGACGAAGGCCGAGTCCTCTGCTCCTCGCGTATTGAAAGGAGCGGGCAGGGGGACAGGGTCTGCGTATTCGTCGGACTCGGACTTGACGGGGTACACATCCATTTCGGGCGTGATCTTGACCGCGTCGGCTGGGATGGCGGACAGGCGATCCACGGGTGTGGGGACGGCGGTGGGCGCGTTCGATCCGCAGGCAGGCATGAAGAGCAAAAGGGCAAAAAAGCAAATGAGCAAACGTTTCATTTTCGCGTCCTCAGGCCATTGCCGCGCAATAGACTGAAGTTGCCCACCAGCCAGAGCAACGCGGCGGAGGCGAGTAAGAGTGTCAGATTGAAGGAGGAAAGTTCAAAGCCAAAGGACGGCCACTGAAAATCGGTGATCGAGAAATCGAAGGCAGGCAGAACGAAAGTCGGAATTTGGGGGATGGAAAGCCAGCTTGTCAATTGAGGCAGGAACGAATCGGTTGACATCCCAAACTCGCCTGCCAGAAATGCCAGCAGGACGACAGCCAGCGCAGATTGAATCGCAAGTGTCCATGACCCGGCGCGGGCACGTCGTTTTTCTGGCAGGCGCGCCAGCACGGACGCGGCCAGGTCGCGGCGCAGGGACTGTTCGGGCACGGCTTCCAGCGCGGTGAAGACGATCCGCAACTCATCGAGGCGGGCGCGGCACTGACTGCATGCATCGAGGTGGCGGCGCGCAGCCTCGTCGGCGCGGTCGTCGAGGATTTCGTTGAGTTGTTCATCGCTCAGGTGCATGGTCATGGCGTAAATCCTTGAGTCGTTCGGCGAGAGTCTGGCGGGCGCGGAACAGGTCGCTTTTCACGTCGCTGAGGGGGCGCTTCAACGTCTCGGCGATTTCTTCGTAACTGAGTTCCTGAAAGTGACGTAATTCGATGACGGCGCGCTGGCGCGGCGGCAGTTTCAGCATTTCGGATTGGATGCGCCGGCCGAGTTCGCGATTAACGGTCTGCGCTTCGGGGCCGGGACCCGGGTCGGGCGCGGGGACCAGTTCCTCGTCCAGGCTGGAGGCGGGCTTGCGCGCCTCGAGGCGGTTCAGGCACACGTTGACGGCGATGCGTCTCAGCCACGGGCCGAGCGGTCGTTCGAGGTCGAATCTGTCAAAGAACTGATAGGCACGGATGAAGGTCTCCTGCGCCGCGTCTTCCGCCTCGTGGAGGTCGCCGAGCACGTGCCAGGCGGCATTGAACACGGCCGACTGGTGGCGGCGGACGATCTCTCCAAAGGCATCGCGGTCGCCCTGTGCGGCGAGGCGGGCCAGGGCGAGGTCGTCTGCGGAAGACATTTCTACAATTTAGTACAGAGGTGGGATGCGAAAAGTTGCAGGCGGTCAAGCGACAGCCATCTTCACGAAGGTGACTGCCACTTGATAAACTTATCCGCCGCGCGAAACGGCGCTAAGGAAAAAGAAGAACAGGCACGTGCCGAGCAGACCGAGCATCAATCCCGCGATGGCTGTGGAGCGCGTGCGATTGGCTCCGAATAATCCCGCCGCGCCGAGGATGGCGGCCAGGATTCCAAGAAATGCGCTTGCGCCGCCGCAGACGAAAAGCGGCGTGCCCGCCAGTTGAATCCAACGCTGGCTGATGCCCGTGAGCGCGCATAGTCCGATGCCGAAGACCAGCGCGGCGGAGGCGATACCCAGCGCCAGGCTGGCGTTGCCCAGTGTGTTCGGCTGTTGCGGGGAATGGCTCATTCGTTCCTCCTTGGTAATTGAAATGTCAGGCCTTGGCGGCGCTGTCTTTGAAATAATAATGAGCAGCGGCCACCATGCCTGTTCCGATCAGGAACAATATGCCGGACTGAATCAGGATAGGGGTGGCGATTCCAGAGACGATTTCCGCACTCACGTCGCGGGCCAGGTCTGTGATGATTACAGGCATGCCGCGCGGGAAGCGTTCCAGGATGAAATTGTCGAACGCCCACCGGTAAAGCGGCGAGGCCAGCGCGGCCGGGATCAGGCCGAGCAGCCCGCTGATGAGCAACGGGATGCCCCACCAGCGAAGCCAGCCTTTGAGGCTTCCCGCCGCGAAAATGGCAATGAGTAGCAGCAGGAGAAGAGGAATGATCGGGCTAAGCCGCATAAAGAAGCGGACGGTTTTCAGTCCCCTGAGGGGATCTTCCGCGCCCGGGGCGAGAGCGGGTATCAAAGTCACTTCGTCGGGAATGCCCGCCGCGACCGCATCGAGTTGTACTTCGATCATCGGCTGGATGACCGCGAGTAACTCCTCCGAGGGTTTGCAGATGATGATTTCAGCCCCGCCGCTCACAACTGACAGGGTCATGCTTGCTATTTGTTCCAGGGTGCATGGAGGCTGGGCGTTCATCATGGTCATTGCGGCCTGTACGCCGGACGGGCCGGACAAGCGTTCTTTGAGCGTGACAAGGGAAATGCTGGCAGATTCCGCCTCGCCGTTCAGGTAGCCAAAGACGCTGGTCAACGTCTGTTGCGTCAGCGACTTCAAATCTTCGGGCGGAAGCAGGATCGAAATGAGCATCTCCCAATCCGCCGCGTCCAGGTTTACCAGGTAGGTGGGCGGACCGCCTTCGGGCTGGTTCACAGGCTCCACATATTGATCAATGCAGGGCTGGGCGAGTTGGAGTTCTTCTGTGGTGGGAATCCGCGCATTGAGAGAAAGTGTTTCGTAAACTTCCTTGCCCAGTGCTTCTTCAAAACATGCAGCGGCTTCGGAAGAGCGATTCTCCAACTGGCAGGCGATGGGATTGGTTTCGCACGGGTCGAGGCTGGCAGAATGGCTCATCGTCTCGCCCAGGATGGCGGGCAGACGATCATACAATCCCTGCTTTTCCAGAACATCCAGGTACAGTTTTTCGTTGAATACCCGCCGTTCGATGTTGAAGAGCAACAGCGCCAGCACTGCGGTGATGACGAAAAGGATCGCGAACAGCACCGCCAAAAATTTCAGGACGCCGGCAAAGAAATTTTTCACAGCAACCTCTTCTTGTGAAAACGGTTTTTCAATCGTACTCAGAACTGCCAGGACGGCTCAATTTACCTGAACCAGTTCGATGTAATCCTCAGTGACCGCCTCGCTCCCGGATGTGCCCAGCAGGGCCAATAGTTCGTTCACCAGCTCCGCCTTGTGTTCGGCATCCTTTCGGCTCCAGGTGCGGCTCTTGACCTCCATGAAATATCCCAGTTCGGGCTTTTGCACATCGTCCAGGTTGACGAAGAACTCCGTGTCCTTGTATTTGATCAACCAGCGCAGGCGGTCCTTTTGCAATTCCACTTCTCTCTTCGGTTTGAAGTATTCGCGGTAAAAGCGCAGGGTCTGCCCGGCAGGAGCAAGGAAGCGGCTGCGCGAGAGCAGGACTTCGTGCTCGAACGCGCCCTCCCGTTTTTGGCCCACCAGTGTCAATCTCGGGCGCACGCCGGTGACATTGCCCTGCTCGTCGAGGAACTCGTCTTCGCGATAGCGCAGGCGTCCCTGAGATGGATCGTCGAAGAAGAAATAGGTGTCGTGTTGCTGATAATGTCTCAGGCGGACGATCTGGATGGACGGATCCTCGAGTCCTTTCTGGATGCTGGCCGGGTCTGCCAGTCTGACCTTGATCTGCACCTCGAACGATTCCTGCTCGCTCGATCCGCCGAGCGCGATCAGTTTCGAAAGTACGGATTGTTCGCGTTCGATCAGGAAGGTGTCTATCTTTTTGGCGATTTCACGCGCCTGGCTCAACAGTTCCTCTTCGTTCAGCGTGAGCAGTTTATGTTCGCGCATTAACCATTCTCCGTTAACCATCACATCCGTTACATCCGTGGACTTGGCGGCATACACGATCTGGGCGTAGGCGTTGTGCGGGTCGCGCTGGAAACGCGGTGAGTTGTGCGCGGGGCTGGTGTCCACCAGAATCAGGTCGGCGCGCTTGCCCGCTTGCAGAGAACCGGTCAGGCCTCCGAGATGAAGCGCCTGCGCGCCGAGGCGCGTCGCCATGGTGAGCGCGGTCTGGGCGGGGACAACGGTTGGGTCGTTGGAAACAGTTTTGGCCACGAAGGAGGCGAGGCGCACTTCCTCGAACATGTCGAGGTCGTTGTTCGAGGCGGGACCGTCGGTGCCGATGCCCACGTTTAATCCTGCTTCCAGCATCTTCTGCACCGGCGCGAGTCCCGAGGCCAGTTTCAGATTGGAGGAGGGATTGTGCGAAACACCCGCACCGTGATTTTTCAATGTGTAGATTTCACCGGGATCAATGTGCACGCAGTGCGCGGCGATGACCTTGGCCTCGAACAGTCCCTGCTTCTTGACGTAGGGCACGACAGGCATGTTGTTTTCGCGGCGCATGTTGTCCACTTCGAGGGCGGTCTCGGAGATGTGGATATGCAGAGGCACGTCGAACTCTTTGGCGAGCAGGGCGGTCTCACGCAGGATTTCGGGCGTGGTGGTGTAGGGCGCATGCGGCGCGACCGAGGGGACGATGAGCGGATGACCTTTCCACTTCTTGATGAATTCGCGCGCACGCGCGAACGAATCTTCGTAGGAGGGCGCATCGGGCGCGGGATACTTCATCACGGTCTGTCCACAGACGGCGCGCAGGCCCGCGTCGGCGGTTGCCTGCGCCACATCATCCTCGAAATAGTACATGTCGTTGAAGGTGGTCACCCCGCTGCGAATCTGTTCGGCGCAGGCCAGCAGGGTGCCGAGGCGGACGAACTCCGGCGAGACGAACTAGCGCTCGACGGGCATCATGTAGCCCATCAACCACACGTCGAGGCGCAGGTCGTCTGCCAGACCGCGCAGCAGGGTCATCGGCACGTGCGTGTGCGCGTTGACCAGCCCGGGCATGAGTATTTTTCCGCCGCAGTCGAGAGTCTCTTTTGCTTTATATTCTCTTTTAATTTCGTCTTCGGGGCCAACCGCGAGGATGCTGTCTCCTTTGACGGCCACCGCGCCGGGCTGAAACTGGGTCAGTTTCTCGTCCATGGTCAACACAAAGGCGTTGACGAACAGGACATCAACAGATTGGGTCATTCAATCTCCTTGGGTGACTTTACAAACTTCCGAAGCGCGCGGCTTCGGAAGATGTTGAAACGAGGGAAGTTGTGCGTATCCTACCACAGTTTGTTGGATTACTTTTTGCCATTGGGCTCCCAATTCAGGAAGACGCCGAGGATCTTCACGTTCATGTCGTAATCTGTATCGCGGTGGTTGGTGAGTTCCATGTCCACGGCAGCCGCGCCCTGTTCGACGGCGTAATCGGCCAGCGTGCCGGTGTATTCGCACCCCGTATCAATGGGCGGATAGGGATAGGTGCTGACGCGCTTGATGGCGATGGCCAGGTCTTTGGAATTTTCCTCCCACGGGATGCCGCCGGGGAAGATGCCCAGCGCGGCGCTGTGATAACTGATTAAGGCCTCGATGTTGTGCGACTCGATGAAGTTCATGATGGCGCGCGTCTCGGGTTCCGAGCCGGGACCTATGCCGCCGGTTGTGGTGGTAAGGTCCCAGCATCCGTCGCGGTCCCATTCGGCGACCCAATTGGCAGGGAAGTTGCGGTTGAGGTCCACGCCGTGATCGTTGACGCGGCCGTAGATGTCGTGGCCGCGCGCCTCCCCGTCCGGGTTCATGTTCGGGACGATGTAGAGGGTCACATCGTTGGGGATGACATCTTCCTCATGTTCATCCAGATATTCGATTAATAATTCGGCCAACGCGATGGTGTTCCACTCGTAACCGCCATGGATGCCTGCCACGATCATGCGCTCCTTCGGCCCGTCGCCGAAGGTATAGACCTCGATGGGGCGGCCCGAAACCGAGAACCCGATCACCGCGCCGCGCCGCCCGGAGGCAAGCACGAACGGTGTGGAGGTGACCGGCACGATTTTGGTTGTCAGCGGGTTCGGGGTGATGGTCGGCAGGTAATAGGGCAGGGGATAGGCCGTTGTCGTGGGAAGAGCAGTCTCCGAATGCGGATTGGGAGGCGCGGCGATTGCACTGTTCGGCTGGCCTGCCAGATAGATTATAATGACGACCAGTAGTACAAATACGCCTGCGATGTTCAGTCCCCAGGCGATTAGTTCGAGAATGGGAGAGTGTTTTCGGCGGCGGCTCATGAGTTGGGGTTGGATGCGGTCTGCCGCAGCCAGTTGAGGGCGGCGTTGACCCCCCAGCGCGGCGCATTGCGCGGCGGGCCGCCATAGGTGAGGCGGCGCGCATGTTCGCCTGCCGGCGTGATCAGGCACAAATCAATGTTGATCTGTCCCTCGGAAGAATATGCTGCCACACCCAGCGCGGCGCGGGCGGAGACTTTTTCCCGGGCGGCGCGCGTGAACTCGGCCAGCGCGCCCTCCTTGACCTCGATAGATTCAACGGATAAAAGCGCGGGATGATTCAACGGTGCGAGGCGGCGCGACAGGCTTCCGTCCAGGCCTGATTCGAGCACTGCCAGAGTCCAGCCGCGCCCGGCCACTTTCTGCAGAGTCGCGGCCTCCAAGGTATCCTCATCCGCGCCGAAGATGGCTTCTCCAAGGCGCTGGCGGATGGGCTCCTCCGCCGATGCGATCAGGCGGTCCGCTTCGGCTTCGCTTTCGGCTTTGGCCGCGATGCGGATGTCCACCACGCCCGAATGTGCCGCCAGTCCAACTGTGGGATTCGTCAGCAGTTCGAACTCGCCGACCTGTTCGTCAATCATGGCTTCGCTCATTCCCGATGTGTGCAGGAGACGGATCTTGATGAACTCACGCAGGTCGAATCGTTTTTGCAGATATGGGATGACCGAGGCGTGCATGAGGTATTCCATTTCCTTCGGCACGCCGGGCAATGAGATCACGGCGTTGCGTTCGGTCTCGACGATGAACGAGGGTGCGGTGCCGACGGGATTGGGAATCGCAATCGCGCCGCGCGGGACGTAGGCCTGCCGCTTTTGATTCTCGTTGGGCTCGCGGCCGTATTTACGAATGACGCCCACCACCTGTTCCCAGAGTTCTTCGCGAAACTCGGTCTCCACCCCGACAGCGCGTGCGACCGCCTCGCGTGTGGGGTCGTCTACGGTGGGGCCGAGTCCGCCTGTGGTGATGACGATCTCGGCGCGGCTCATCGAGTCTCGAATGGCGTCGGCAATGCGGGAGGTGTTGTCGCCGATGGTGATGGTGCGATACAGGTCCACGCCGAGGCCGCGCAGTTCGCGGGCGATGAAGCGAGTGTTGGTGTCCACGATCTCGCCGAGCAGAATTTCGGTGCCGATGGTGATGATTTCAGCAGAGGGCATTTTTATGGTTTTATGGATAGATGGGCGTGAAGATTTCGCCCCGCACCTGATAGATGACGATGTTCGGCGCGGCGCAGTCGCCCAGGGTCGAGCAGGTGAGTGTGCCGCTCAGACCGGCTAGATTGTGCGTTTCGAACAGGGCATCGCGCAAGGCTTGGCGGGGGATGTACAGGGTTGAGCCGTTGCGGGTGACCACTTTTTCGATGGCGGAGAAGAGCAGGTTGACTGCATCATAAGCTGCGGCATGGTAGACCGCGATTGGATCCTCCCCGTAGCGCGTCTTATATTTCGCCAGAAAAGACGGATCAATGTCGAGTACGGCCGGGCCGGACAGGTACATGCCTTGGGCGGGGTTGCGTACCTGGCTGACGAAATCGGTGCTCAGAAGACCATCGGAGCTGATCAGCGCCGCGTCTGTCATCAGCCGCGAAGCCAGTTTTGTGACCGCCACTCCATCTGTTGTATAAAGCGGAAAATAGAGCGCCTCTGGCTCGAGCGAGGCAATCCGCACCATTTCGAGTTCCGGGTTCTGCCCGCTTTCGATTTGAACCTGTGCGAGACATTCCCCGCCCAGTTGCTCGAAGGATTGGCAGGCCGCCTCCTGCAGTTCCATGGAGTAGGGCGTGCCATCGTGCAGGGTGGCTATCGTGCGCACGCCCAATGCTTCATATGCGAATTCAGCCACGGCCTGCCCCTGACTTTTGTCGTTGTAAATGGTCCGCAGGAAGCCCGCCTGGTGACTCTCAGGACTGGTCAGGGATGGGGCGGTGCTGGCAGGCGATATGAGAACCATGCCTGCCTCGCTGATGATTTGCGCCGCGGGTACGGCAGCGCTGGAACAAGTGGTGCCGATCACGCCAACGATTTGCGGATCGGAAACCAGCGCGGTGGCCGCTTCCAGCCCCCCTTGTTCTTCACAGCGTTCGTCAGCCCGCACCAGTTCGATTTCGCGGCTCAATAACCTGTCGCCCCGGTCAGCGATTGCAATCTCTACGCCGCGCAGCGCGTCGATGCCATATGGACTGTCCGGGCCGCTCAAGGTAAGTGCCACGCCGATCTTGATCGGCGCGCCGCTTTCCAACACCACACAGCCCAGCGGATCGTTACAGATATATCCTGAATTGCCGCCACAGGCCGTCAATAGAAAACCGAGGATCACCGCCCACAAGACCAAATTTTTCATTTCCTGCTCCGGGTAATGGATGGCTTGTTTGAAATTGTACTCTGAATTCAAGCCAACGGAAAAATTCTTATCTATTTGCAAGAAACCCGTTTTCGAAGCGAAAACGGGTTTCTTGGAGACTTTGTTCTTCAACTGCCTTATTCAACACCTAGGTAGGATTTCTGCACCATCTCATTTTGTTTCAGATTTGCGGCTGTGTCGGTGAGGACGATCTCGCCGGTCTGGATAACGTAACCGCGGTGAGCCACTGAGAGCGCCATCAGGGCGTTTTGCTCCACCAGCAAGATGGTTGTTCCTTCCTTGTTGATCTGGACGATGGTCTCGAAGATTAAGTCCACCAGGATTGGAGCCAGGCCCATGGAAGGTTCGTCAAGCAGGAGGATGCGCGGGTGAGCCATCAGTGCGCGGCCCATGGCGAGCATCTGTTGTTCGCCGCCCGAGAGCGTTCCGCCTTTTTGTTTGATGCGTTCCTTGAGGCGGGGGAAGAGGGTGAAAACGCGCTCCAAATCCTGCTCGAAGCCCGTGCGCTCTTTGCGGACATAAGCGCCCATTTCCAGGTTTTCCAGAACGGTCATGCGCGGAAAGATCATGCGGCCCTCGGGGCTCTGGGCCACTCCGCGGGCGGCGATCTCGTGCCCGGGCAACTTGTGTAATTCCTCGCCATCCAGCGTGATGGTACCTGTACGCGGCTTGGTCAAGCCTTGGATGGTGCGCAGGGTGGTGCTCTTGCCGGCCCCGTTCGAACCGATCAAGGTGACAATCTCGCCGTTGTTGACCGTGAGGGAGACGCCCTTCAGTGCGTGGATGTTGCCGTAGTAGGTGTGTACGTCTTTGAGTTCGAGCATGATTCACCAGCCTTATTTTCCCTGCGCGGCGCTGCCCTTACCGAGATAGGCCTCGATCACGCGCGGGTCGCGCTGGACCTCCGAGGGAGTGCCTTCGGAAATCTTTTCGCCGTAGTCGAGGACCGACACGCGGTCGGAAATGGACATGACCACACGCATGTGATGTTCAATCAGGAGGATTGTCAGACCGAGTTCCTTGCGCAAGCGCTGGATGAAATTGGTCAGGTCGAGAGTCTCGTTGGGGTTCATGCCAGCGGTCGGCTCGTCGAGCAGGAGCAGTTTCGGGTCGGTGGCCAGCGCGCGCGCAATCTCGAGTCGGCGTTGCAAGCCGTAGGGCAGGTTCTTGGCGGTCACGTTGGCGTCCGAGCGTTTCAGACCGACGAACTCGAGCAGGTCGAGCGCTTTGGCGCGTGCATTGGCCTCTTCTTTCATCGTCTGAGGTGTACGCAGGATTTGACCGATCAGCGTCGAATGAAGACGGCAGTGCTCTCCGACCATTACATTCTCCAGCGCGGTCATGTTGCCGAACAGGCGGATGTTTTGGAACGTTCGCGCAAAGCCTAGGGCTGTGATCTTGAACGGCTTGAGGCCAGTGATGACCGTGTCTTCAAAGGTCATTTCACCGCTGGATGGTGAATAAATACCGGTCATTACATTGAAGAATGTAGTCTTACCGGCGCCGTTCGGCCCGATCAGGCTGGCGATCATGCCCTTGTCAATCGTGAGGTTGACCTTGTTGACGGCAGTGAGGCCGCCGAAACGCATCGTGATATCGCGGGCTTCGAAGAATCCCATGGCTGCCTCCTAGGCTTTCCCGCCTGCCGCATTGCTGCTTCCGTCTTCGGCGGGCCCAGCCTGTTCCTCGGCCGCATGCAATTCGGCACGCACTTCGGCGCTTGGCAGTAATCCTTCGGGTCGGATGGCCATCATGATGACCAGCGTCAACCCGAAGAGCAGAAAACGATACAAGATCGGGTTTGCGTTTTGTGCCACCGCATCCTGAACGGCTGGCCAGGCCTCGAGGCCGGGTAAGATGGTCGTGCGCATCAAGCCTGTCAGCAAGTCCTTTAGGGCGGGCAGGAAGAGGCGGTCGGCCGTCATGAGAATCAGGCCGCCAACGATCACGCCATTGATGTTACCCAAGCCACCGAGGATGACTACGCACAGGATAATGATTGACGCGCTGAAGTCGAACACACTGGGGAAAATGCCTGCGATATAGGCCGCGTAGAAGGCGCCTGCAAAACCCGAGAAGGTTGCGCCCATCGAGAAGGCGGCCAATTTCGTGCGGACAGGGTCAATGCCCATTTGCGCCGCCGCCAGTTCGTCTTCGCGGATCGCCATCCAGGCGCGGCCCAGACGGCTGTCGTGCAGTCGGCGGATCAGGAACACGGAGAGCAGAATGATCCCGATAATGAGGAAAAACCAGGGAATGGGGTTGTCCGACTGGAAATCACCGAGGATCGGCAGACTCGGACGGCCAATGGGCTTGATGCCTCGTTCACCGGCGGTCAGGTCCAGGTGTTCGGCCAGGACGATGCATTTAAGATTTGAGGTGACTCCGAACAGGCTTTGGATGCCGGGAACGACCCAGCAGGTCAGCGGCTCCTTGATGGTCACATCAATCAGGTTTTTGAAAATGACCGGGACAATCTCGCCGAAGCCAAGCGTGACGATGGCGAGATAGTCGCCTCGCAAAGGCAGGGTTGGAGCGCCCAGGATGAGTCCCCAAATAGCGGCCATGCCTGCCGCCAGCCAGATCACAAGCCAGAAGTTAAGGTAGATGTCGTGTTGGGGCGATGAAAGAATGCCGGTAGTGTATGCCCCGATGGCGAAGAAGGCCGCATAACCGAGGTCCAACAGACCGGCAAATCCAACCACGATATTCAACCCCAGACCGAGGATTACAAAGATCAGGGCGAAGATAACGTTTGCCGTCCAACGCAATCCAGTCCATTCATCAACGAAGGGAAAGGCTGTAACCATCATGGCCAGCAGGATGATTTTGCCAATCCTTTCCCAACGGGGTTCGAGACCATGCAGGGCGGTGACAACCGAAGCAAATAGTATCAGTCCCAAACTGCCCACCAAGTTGGCGGCAAGCATGATACCCATCGGGCTGGGTCTTTTTCCGGCGGCGGGTGCGACGACATAGTTTTCCAGCAGGCTGACGGCGATAAAAATCAAGGCCGTCCAAGATGCATTAGGCATCGCCTGCTCGAATATTTTCTTAAAACCATCGTTGCGGTTATAGCGACTGCCATTGGAGAGGCCAATTACGATACCAATAAGTATGCCTAAGACAGATACAGACCATCCACCGAAAAGGAAAACGACGAGACCTCCCAGCATACCGGTGATCAATGCAGATTTCAGTTCTGGTTTCATATCCACCTCTACGCTTTCTGGCCAACCTGTTCGCCAAGCAGGCCGGTCGGGCGGAAGAGCAGAATGAGAACAAGCGTTGCAAAGACCCACATGTTAGTCCAGCGGGCGTTGAGGTAGCCGTCGCTGAAAGCGGCCAGCAGACCGATTAGGAAGCCGCCCAGCATGGCGCCGGTAATATTGCCGATGCCGCCCAATACGGCCGCAGTGAAGGCTTGCAAGCCGGCACGGAAGCCCATGAACCACCAGGCGTTGTTATTGTAAAGCCCAGCCATCAGGCCGGCCGCGCCCGCCAGGCCGCCGCCAATGAGGAATGTGGCGGTGATGACGCGGTCAATGTCAATGCCGAGCATCTTGGCTGCGTCACGGTTTTGGGCTGTGGCACGCATGGCTTTGCCGAGACGGGTATTTTGGATGAACACGCGCAGACCGATCATCAGTGTGCCGGCGAGCACGATTACCAGCAAATCTTTCACGGTGAAGCGCAGACCCCAGCCTGTACTGGCAAGTAAGTTGGGATCGAGATTCAGGGCGATGAACATGCGGCTGAGCAGGTCGGGGAATTCTTTTTGTGCTCCCCCGCCGGTCGTGCCAAAGGATGGTACCAGCCATGACTGAGCGGCCCAGATTAAGCCGATGTTTTCGACGATGAACGACATGCCGATGGCCGAGATCAGGGGAGCCAGGCGAGGGGCGTTGCGCAAGCGCCGGTACGCTAGGCGTTCGATTGCCGCGTTAAGGGCGGCAGTAACAGCAATCGCGACAAGGAGCGCGACGAGAATTCCCACTGCAATGTGGCTCGGGTTAGTGGTTGTAAGTGATCCTGTGAGTGAAAGCGTGGTAAGAGCGGTGAATACACCAATCATATAGACATCGCCGTGGGCAAAATTGATCAGTTCGATGATGCCATAAACCATGGTATATCCGAGGGCAATAATTGCAACGATTGCGCCATTGGCAAGGCCGATGATGAGAAATTGCAGGAGTTGTACAGGATTGGCCTTGATGCTGGCGTAAATGTTGGGGAAATCAAGACTGGCAACTGGCCCGATGAGCAGGACCAGGTAAATTACCAGGATTCCGATCAATGGGCGGATGAAGCGCATGTAGGTCGGTTTCATGGGGGAGTGCCTCCATGGGATGGTCGGCTTGGAATGTTCGCGACCTCTGGGGTGTCTACGAGAAAAAGGGGGGCAGAATTACTGCCCCCCAAGGGAGTAGGTCTACACTACGGCGTGAAGGTGCCGAATTCCACGAACTTGCCGCCTTCGATGCGACCAGCTAGGTAATAGGGCAGGGTGATGTCGCCGTTCGCGTCGAACGACCAGGTGCCCAGCGCGCCGTCGAAGTCCTTGATGGCGAAGACAGCCTTGGTCACGGCCGCGCGGTCGGTGGGATCGCCACCAGCGGCGCATACATCTTCAATCGCCTTGAGCGCGGCGCTCATGGCATCGTAGCCCAAGACGGCGTACGGTTCGGTCAGGGGGCCGAATTTGGCTTCGTAGTCAGCGCGGAACTGTAAGCCTTTTTCACCCAGGTCTTTCAGTGCCAGGCCGGGGGTGGTGGCATACACGCCTTCAGCCGCCTCGCCACCGCCTTCGATCAGGGCGGCGGTGTACAGGCCGTCGGGGCCGATGAACTTGACTGTATCATTGTCGCCCATGATGGCGACCTTGTCCTTCACGACCTGCGCGGAGTTGTTGTCAACGACTGCGCCCAAGAAGATCGCATCCGGCGGGCCGCCGGCGTTGCTGGTGGAGATCTTGGTCATCAACGCTTTGTAGTCGGCGGCCTTCGGATCGTAACCTTCTTGCGCGATCACGGTGATACCCTTGGCGGTTGCGGCCTGATTGACGGAATCGGCCACGCCCTTGCCGTAGACTTCTTGGTCGTCCAGGATGTAAAGGGTCTGAATGCCCAGATCAACCATCAGGTTTGCGATCACGGAACCCTGCAGGTCATCGGTGGCAGCCACGCGGGCGTAATTACGAACGCCGGACGGATAGTAGACATCCGGTTCATTGTCAGCCGTCAGGCCTTCAGCCGCGTGAGTCAGGCCGGGGTAGGTGTTGGCTGGGGAGATCATGGCCAGAGGGCCAGCCTGATTTAGGATCGGGATGGACAAAGCCGCAGCGCCTGAGTTGAAGGTACCGAGATAGGCCACAATAGTAGGATCGGCAGCGGCCTTGTTGGCGTTTTCGGTTTCAACCGCGGGATCCCATTTGCCGAGGGCGGCCGACGCGTCGTCCCACGCTTCATAAACGACCGTGTATTTTCCGCCGCAGGCCTTGCCGCCAGCCTGCTCGAGGCGCAACTGCATGGCGTTGACGATGGTCTGAGTCTGGGTCAGCGACGCGCCGGTCATCGGCAGTGAGGAAACGATCTTCAGGGTGGCTCCGCCACCGCCGCCACCGCCGCCGCCGCAGGCCGCCAGTATCATGCTGGCAACGACCAGGACGGCCATTAAAGCAAACAAACGCTTGGACATTTTCTTGCTCCTCCGAATTATGTTAGGTGAATCTTGGCGCCCATTTCAGGGCCCGACGTCATTGGCTGACAATGCAAGCGTGTCGGCATCACCTCCTTTCGGCGATTCCTTATAAAGAAAGCCGGAGAAACATGCCTGTGGTGCAATTTCTCGCGGCCGGTACAAAACCTCTAACCCTGTCCAGTAGATTCATGCAATAGTAAAACAAATCATTATCACGGTCAAGAGGCAGTTTGTTAGACAAGTCATTTTGGCTGCGGTTTGTAAAGCAGTTGTTCTCGGATTCGTAAATCGGTATTGCGGATTTTCATGGCCAGGTCGGCGGCCAGGTTGTGCATAAGCCGATAGCCTAATTGAGGGTATGTTTCGCACAGCATGATCAGTTTGTCGCGAGGGACGACAAGGAGGCGGGTATCTTTCTGGGCGGCGCGCGCCGTTGCTGACCGCAGTCCTTCGTCCACCAAAGCAACCTCGCCAAACGACTGGCCGCGCCGCAGAGTGGCAATGCGCGCTTCCTTCGGTTCGCCGCTCGCGGGGCCTCCGACCAGGGCCGGGTTGATCAGGATATCCACTTCCCCCTGTGCGATCACATACAATTCCTTGCTATCGTTATTTTCCCGGAAGATCGTGTCGCCTTCCTGAAAGATCGTTTCCTGACACAGGTTGGCCACGAGTTCCAACTGGGTCGGCGTAAACTGATAGAAAATATCGCTTTGCTTCAGAAAATTGATCAATGAGCCTGTAGCCATGACTACCTTGTTGACTTGAAAAAGAGTGTAGCATAAACAACGGCACGATGCAACTGACAAAATTCACGTTGTTTTGATTATGCTGTTTCCAAAATGCTACGGGTATTGCCTGTTGAGCCAGTCCAGCGGTTCCACCTGGACGCCGTTCACCCACAGTTCCCAGTGCAGATGCGCGCCGGTGACGCGCCCGGTCCCGCCCACCAGGCCAATGATCTGACCCTGCTCCACCACGTCTCCCACCTGGACCTTGAATTCGCTCTGATGCCAAAAGCCGCTGTACACGCCCCAGCCGTGGTCAATGATTGTCGCATTGCCGCGTACGGTCAGAGGGGCTGTAAAGACCACGACGCCCGGGGCCGGCGCGGTAATGGGCAGACCCGTCCCGCCGCCGAAGTCCACGCCCGTATGGAAGCTCTGGATCTGTAGATCTGTGCCCTGCCCGATATATAACCGTCGGCTGCCAAACCTCGATGTGAAGTACGTGGATTCGGCATAGAGCGAGGCGGGCGTGGTGAACGTACCCCGCCAGTATCGTTCAGGCGTTGCGCCTGAAACAACACTCAATATCTGATTTTGTTCTGGCGCAGTGTTAACCGGGTCAATGGTTTCGACTGCTACATACAAATCGGGGTCGGTCAGGTAATTACCGGAAACGACAAGGACGTTCTGCTCGAACGATTGCATACGACCGTCCGGGAAGGTTGCATCCAATCGCAGAGGATAAATGCCCGGCTCGAGCAGGGCATGGACGCCCTGCAATGCAACCTGGCGGCCGTCTCCCATGGGGAAGAAATGCAGGGGCATATCCACGAGAATGCCGCCCGGAACGATATCTTCGCTTGCCACCCGGACGATGATCTCGGCGGTGCCACCCTGCTTGACCGGCAGAGTGGTCACCTCGGCGCTCACGAAGGCGGAGGGCAATCCACTGGCAGACGTATCACCGGCTTCGCCCGGGGCGTAGAGCACATCGCCGGGCAGCGCGGACCAACTCCCGGTCAACGCGTTGAGCGAGGCGAGAGTCCACACATCGCTGTTCTGGCGGACGGCCATTTCCAGCAGGGTCTCACCCGGTTTTGGCGTGAAGTGCGCGGTCAGGCCGGTCTGTCCTTCTTCCTGTGGAACGATGAGGCTGGCGCCAATGTAAAGTTCGGCGGGGCTGACCAGGCGGTTGAGTCTTCGCAACAAGGTGGCTGGCACCTGAGTCTGCCGGCTGAGAGCGCGGAACGAATCGCCGAAGTTGATCACCTTTGTATTGAGGATGCCCGTCACTCCCTCGAGGCCGGGGATGATGAGCTGCTGGCCGGCCGTGAGCAGGTTGGGGTCGGCCGTGCCGTTGGCGGCGATGAGTTCTTCGACGGTCACATTGAAACGCGCCGCAATGGACGAGAGTGTATCGCCCGGCTGGACGATGTAGATTGGCCCCGTGTCCTGCGCGGCCGCGGGGGAGGCAAACATCATAAACGCCAACACCAGAATTATTGGAAGAAACCTACGCATTCTCGAATTTTACCGTATCCCCAATGCCATAATCATTGAATCGACCGGCGTGGATTTCAAGAACGTACTTCGCCGGTTCCGTTGACAAGTAGGCCGGCCTCCACGCTTTGGCAAGGACCTTATCCACCACCTTCATCTGGGAATTGATCCAGAACACGGCCAGATCGAACCCGACTCCCAGCATGTGGATGGACGAGTCGAGACGGCTGTCGCGCCCGAAGACGAGCAGCAGGCCTTCGTCCGGGGAAAGAGGCGGGGTGAACGTCAGCCCGCGCAGGCGGCACAGGAAGGAGGTGCAATACTTCACGCGCGCGGGCGAGGCGAGTGGATGGTCTATATTTTGGAGAAGTACGGAGCGCGGCATTGTCTCGTTACAGAAAAACGGGGCGCCTCAGTTTCGGGAGGCGCCCCGTTTCGAGTTCTCGGAGGTCAGGATGAAATCGGTCTCCCGCTGAACACCCTTTCGACGCTGTTCAGCAGTTCCTGGGGGCTGAAGGGCTTGGCGATGTAATCGTCCACTTTGGCGATATGCAGGCCCAGTACTTTGTCGATGCTCTGCGCCTTGGCAGTGACGACGATGACCGGGATATGGCGGGTGGCCTCGTCGGCTTTCATTTGCTGATATACTTCCCAACCGTCCATATCGGGCATCATCAGGTCGAGCAATACCAAGTCCGGCCGTTTCTCGCGCACTTTCTTTAACCCATCCATCCCGCCCGCGGCTCCTTCCACCTCGAAGCCTCGGCGGCTTAGAATGAGGCGGATCAGGTCAATCATCTCTGGTTCGTCTTCAATACATAAGATGTGCTTGATGCTCTTGTCGTTCATGCCTTTCCTTATTTGCGAGGTAAGTTTACCATAAATCAACTTGATGGCCGCTGGAAAATCATTGCTTTCACATTGCGTTTGTATGCGGAGCAGGACGACTTGAAGATCATCACCTGGAATGTAAATGGATTGCGCGCCGCGCTGGGAAAGGGTGCCCTGGATTGGGTGTTCAGGCAACGGCCTGATGCGCTGTGCCTGCAGGAAATCAAAGCCCGCCCTGACCAATTAACGGACGAACAGCGGATGGTCCCCGGCTACGAGGCGCTCTGGAATCCGGCCGAACGCCCTGGCTACAGCGGGGTGGCGACCTTTCTTTCCGCTTCGCCCCTGGACGTTGAACGGGGTCTCTCCGACCTGCGCTTTGATCCTGAGGGACGCGTCATCCGCACCCGCCACCCCGGCTTTCTCCTTTATAACGTTTATTTTCCCAGCGGAACGCGCGGCATGGAACGGGTCGGTTTCAAACTGGACTTTTATGCCCGTTTGCTCGAAAAGTGCGACGCCCTGCACGCGGCGGGGGAGAACCTGATCCTCGCAGGCGACTTCAATACCGCGCCCATGCCGATAGACCTTGCTCGCCCCAAAGAGAACGCAAAGACTTCGGGCTTCCTGCCGGAGGAACGGGAGTGGGTGCAGAAGTTCCTCGATCACGGTTTCGTGGATGTGTATCGTCATCTGTATCCAGAGAGAGTCCAGTACACATGGTGGACTTATCGCATGTCGGCGCGCGAGCGCGGCATCGGCTGGCGGCTGGATTATTTCCTCGTCTCTGAGAAACTGGTCTCGCGGGTCAGGGATGTGATCATTCACGAGAATGTGCCCGGTTCCGACCATTGCCCGGTGGAATTGCGGATGGTTTAATCAATGCTGATTGGTTTTGACAGAAATTTATTAGAGAATCATATAAATAATTCCGCTGGGCTATTCTCAGCGCGCCCGGATTGGTATAATGTTGGTGCAATTATACGGAGGCCCCTTTGAATTCACCGCGCAGCCAATCATTCCTTGTGACGTTTCTGCTTATCGTGGCGGTTCTGGCCATGGTCTATATGGCCTTCCAGCAAGACTCAGGCGACCAAAAAAATCTGACCATCAACGAAGTGGCGCTGGCCATTCAAAATGGCGACATCGCCCGCATCGTCGTGGAGAACGACGACCGCTTACGGGTGATCTATACATCGGGGGAGGAAAGTCTTTCCCGCAAAGAACCCGTCACCACACTGGTGGACCAGCTCATCAGCCTGGGCGTGAGCACCGAACGACTTTCCGCCGAAAATGTCAAAATCGAAGTCGAAGCGCCCTCCTCGTGGGCAGGCATTCTGAGCGCGGCCGTCTATATCCTGCCGGTCATCTTCATGGCCGGTGTGTTGTGGTTCATCTTCCGCCAGGCGCAGGGATCGAACAACGCCGCCATGTCGTTTGGCAAGAGCCGCGCCCGCATGTTCAGCGGGGATCACCCCACGGTCACGTTCGAGGACGTGGCCGGCGTGGACGAATCGAAAGAGGAGCTTAAGGAAGTTGTCGAGTTCCTGAAGGAACCGCAGAAATTCATCCAACTGGGCGCGCGCATCCCGAAGGGCGTCCTGTTGGTCGGGCCGCCCGGAACGGGCAAGACCCTGCTGGCCAAGGCGGTCTCCGGCGAGGCGGGCGTGCCGTTCTTCTCGATCTCCGGCTCGGAATTCGTCGAGATGTTCGTGGGCGTGGGCGCCAGCCGCGTGCGCGACCTGTTCGACCAGGCGCGGCGTCATTCGCCCTGCATCATCTTCGTGGACGAAATCGACGCGGTCGGACGCCAGCGCGGCGCGGGTTTGGGCGGCTCGCACGACGAGCGCGAACAGACCCTCAACCAGATGCTGGTGGAGATGGACGGCTTCGACACCGATACGAACATCATCATTATGGCCGCCACCAACCGCCCGGACATTCTCGATCCCGCGCTTCTGCGCCCCGGCCGCTTCGACCGCCGCGTGACACTGGACCGCCCGGACGTGAAGGGCCGCGAAGCAATCCTGAAGGTCCATGTCAAGGGCAAGCCATTGGAGCCTGCCGTTGACCTGTCTTCGCTGGCACGTGGCACGCCGGGCTTTGTCGGCGCGGATTTGGAGAACCTTGTCAATGAAGGCGCCATCCTCGCTGCACGCCGCAACAAGAAGGCCATCGGTCAGATTGATCTCGAGGAGGCCATTGAGCGCGTTGTGATGGGACCCGAACGAAAGTCCCGCTTGATCTCGGACGAGGAGAAGCGCATCATCGCCTACCATGAAGCCGGTCACGCGGTGGTGGCGAACGCCATCTCGGAGGCCGATCCCGTCCAAAAAGTGACCATCGTCGGCCGCGGGCAGGCCGGAGGCGTGACTTGGTTCCGCCCCGACGAGGACCGCCTGCTGATGTCCCGCAAGAAACTGCTCGCCACGCTGACCATGGCACTCGGCGGCCGCGCTGCCGAAGAGTTGATCTTCGACGACATCACTTCGGGCGCTTCCAACGACATCGAACAGGTGACTCGCATGGCGCGCGCCATGGTCACCCGGCTGGGCATGAGCAGCGAGATGGGTAACATGGTCTATGGACAGAAAGAGGAGTTGATCTTCCTCGGCCGCGAAATTTCGGAACAGCGCGATTATTCCGAGGCGGTGGCCGAGCAGATTGACCGCGAGGTGCGCAAACTGGTGGACGAGGCCTACCAGCAGGCTAAAGCATTGTTGAAGAAATATCGTAACCAGTTGGACGCGGTCGCCGCGAAACTGCTCGAGGTCGAGTCCATCACGCGCGAGGAGTTCGAGGCCATCTTCCCGCCGCCGTTCCCGAAGAAAAGCGGTACACCGCAACCGGCGTAATTAAAGCGTAAATGTAGATTGCGTAAACACAAAAAAGAGGCTCTCCGTTTCAGAGAGCCTCTTTTTTGTTTACGACGGGTTTGCTTCCTTGTGCTGCCTCACCAGCTCGCGTCGCAGAATCTTTCCAACGGTCGTCTTCGGCAATTCCGAACGGAACTCGTAGTGCGTGGGCACTTTGTACGCGGCCAGCCGTTCCTTGCAGAACGCCTTGAGTTCCTCTTCAGAAGCGGATTCGCCCGGCTTGAGCACGATCCACGCCTTGACCGTCTCGCCGCGGTACGGGTCAGGAATACCAGCGACGCCCACCTCCAGCACTTTGGGATGCGCCGCCAGCACTTCCTCCACCTCGCGCGGCCAGACCTGGAACCCGCCCGGCTTGATCAGTTCCTTCTTGCGGTCCACGATGTAGAAGTAACCGTCTTCGTCCATGCGGCCGATGTCGCCGGTAAACAGCCAGGTGTTGCCATCCTTGAGTTGCCGCAGGGTGTTGGCGGTCTCGGTGGGCATGTTGTGATAGCCCTTCATCACCTGCGGACCGCGTACGACGATCTCACCGATCTCGCCCTGGGCCAGTTCGGTCTCGCCGTCGTCGAGGCTGATGATCTTCACGTCCACGTCGGGAAGGGGCATGCCGATCGAGCCGGTCTTGTTCACGCCCATCAATGGATTGCAGTGCGTGGCGGTCGGCGCCTCGGACAGGCCGTAACCCTCGAAGACCTTCCCGCCGGTCAATGCCTCGAATTGCTCCTTGGTCTCGCGCATCAGCGGGGCCGAGCCGGAGATGCAGGCCTTGATGGAGGAGAGATTGTATTTGCCAGCCTTCACGTCGGGATGGTTGTTGATGCCGTTGTACAGCGCGGGCACGCCGGGGAAGATGGTCGCCTTGTATTTACTGATGTTATCCAGCACGTCTTTCAGGTCGCGCGCGTTGGGCACCATCACCATGCTCGCGCCGGAGGCCATGGCAAAGTGCATCCCGGCCACCATGCCGTAGACATGGAACAGAGGAATCGCCATGAGCACGACTTCCTTGCCCTCCTCCAGCCCGGTCATCCAGGATTTGATTTGCAGGGTATTGGCGACTACGTTGCGGTGCATGGCCACCGCGCCCTTCGAGATGCCGGTCGTGCCGCCGCTGTATTGGAACAAGGCGATATCATCCGAGCCAATCTCCAGCCTGGGGCGCGCCGAAGGCGGGGTCTCAGCGATCAGATCCTTCATCCAGACATCGCCCGCGCCCAGTCCGCCCTCGATGCGGAATCCGCCCTTCTTCTCGCGCGCCAGTGTGAACAGGAATCGCAAAAGCGGCGGCAGGGATTCCTTCAGGTTGGTGACGATCAGTTTCTTGATCTTGGTCTTGGGCTGGGCGGTCTTGATGGTCTTGTAGAAATTGGTCATCACGAACATGACCTCGATTCCCGCGTCGCTGGCCTGGTATTCGATCTCGGTCGGCGTGTACAGCGGGTTGGTCGCCACCACGACGCCGCCCGCCTTCAGGATGCCGAAGTAGGCCATCACGAACTGCGGCGTATTCGGCATGAAGATACCCACCCGGTCACCCTTCTTCACGCCCATCTTCGCCAGCGCCCCGGCGATGCGGTCTGTAATCTCGTTCATCTCCTTGTACGTCACGACCGCGCCCTTAAAAATCGTACAGGCGCGGTCGGGAACCTTCTGGGCGGATTTTTCCAGAAACTGGAACAGCGGCCCGCTGGGATATTCGATTGTCGCCGGCACCCCTTTGTCATAATTCTTGACCCATGGACGATCCTTCATATCAGCCTCGCCTCCTTTGAATAGGTGATTCCGATTGTTACAAATAGTATATACAGGAAAAATTGAAAAGTCAATCAAAATGTGACAGCCGCCTCGCTTCTTTCAGGACCTCGGCTTGATTCTGCCTTCGATGAACTCTGCCGTAGCCGACAACACGTCCGCCGCGCCTGCGTCGAACCAGGCGATGTTCGGATCGCTCTCCTTGAACCAGTTGGCCTGCCTGCGGACGAAGACGCGCGTGGCGCGCCGAATCTGCGCCTTGGCCTCTTCTACGGTCATCTCACCGCGCAGGACGGCCGCGCACTCGCGGTACCCAATCGCGGACATGGCCGGCAGGGAGGGGGGGTAACCCTTTCCCAGCAATGCTTTGACCTCGTCCAGGAATCCCGCCGCGAACATGGACTCGATGCGCGCGTCCACGCGCTCGAAAACCTCTGCCCGCGGACGTTTCAGGCCAATGGTAATCAGGTCATACGGCGATTCGCCTTGCATGCGCTGGGCGGAGAATTTATAACCGGTGGTAAAGATCACTTCGAGCGCGCGAATCACCCGCCGCACGTTGCGCGCGTCGATTTGCGCCGCGGCTTCCGGGTCAAGGTCCCGCAGCGCCGCGTGCAGCCAGTCCCTGCCTTTTTCTCTTTCCATTTTTTCCAGATGCAGCCTCAGGCGCTCGTCGGGGCTCACTTCAGGCGGAGTCCAGCCCTCGGTCACGGCGCGCACGTATTGTCCCGTCCCGCCGACGAGGAACGGCAGGTTGCCGCGCGCGTGAATCTCCGCGATGGCCTCCCGCGCCATCCGTTGAAAGACGGCCAGACTCAGGGTCTCGTCTGGATTGGCGATATCGATCAGGTGATGCGGGACGCGGGCGCGTTCTTCGCGTGTCGGCTTGGCCGTGCCGATGTCCATGCCGCGATAGAACAGCCGCGAATCCGCGCTGACGATCTCGCCGCCGAGCCGTTTGGCCAGTGGAATGGCAAATTCCGTCTTGCCCACCGCGGTGGGACCGACGATGAGGATCAGGGGTGGTCTGGGCACGGGTGGATTATAAGGGGAATTTGAATGCAAAAGGTGGGGGACGAACTCGAGCGGGACTCGTCACGAGGATCAGATTCTTGGCCGCGGATTACTTGGATTTTCGCAGATTCAAAACCCCGCATGCATTCGCGTTAAAACGATAAGGCCAGAATTTGGATCGTACCACCTGGTATTGTCCCTACGGGATGCTTCGCGATAGAAGTATAACCCGAGCGCGGTCTCGTTACGCTGACCGGTGAACTCTCCTCGGCAGAGTCGCAGACCCTCGCCGAGACCGCGACCAGAGGTCTCGTTCATCGCGTGTATTGTAATCCTGAATCTTCGCGCACAGCGACATGCTCTGCGGCCATGCCATTTTTGCCTTGACAGGTCTTCGCAAAGCAGATAATATCTGTTAAGATTTTTAGTAAATCCGATGGAGATTTTCGTGAACTATTGCTTGTGTATGGGGCGGGGTTCGTAACCACCGCCCGGCGCTAATAGCAGAACGGTCACAGCCTGAGACGGTGGAACGACCCCGCATGCGACATTCGTTTCGCAGGCGCTCGTTCGCCGTCTTTTGTTTTACCTGTTGACCGTTCTTTATTTTTAAAGAGATGACACTTTTACAGAACAAAATCCACCAATCCACCAGCCTGCCCATCGCGGACCTGGGCGCGTACGCCGGGAACACACCTCTGCTTCCGCTTCGCCGCGTGACCCGCGACCTATTGCGGCGAGTTCAGGTCTTTGCCAAGGCGGAATGGTTCAACCCGGGCGGGTCGGTCAAGGACCGTCCCGCGATCCACATCATCCGCGTCGCGCTGGCCAGCGGCGAACTCACGAAAGGCAGACGTCTGCTCGATTCGACCTCGGGCAACATGGGCATCTCCTACGCCACCTTCGGCGCGGCGCTTGGAATCCCTGTGACGCTGGTTGTGCCCGACAACGCCAGCCCGGAGCGCATCTCCATCCTGCGCGCGCTGGGCGCGGAGTTGATTCTGTCCGACGGACTCGAAGGCTCGGACGGCGCGATCCGCCTCGCGCGGAAAATGGCGGCTGAACAACCCGATAGATACTGGTATGCCAACCAATACGATAATCCCGCCAACTGGCAGTCCCATTACCAGACGACCGGGCCCGAGATCGTTGCCCAAACACAGGGACGCATCACCCATTTCGTGGCCGGGCTGGGCACTTCAGGCACATTTGTGGGTACGGCGCGCCACCTGCGCGAGGCGATACCGTCTGTAAAAGTTATCGCTTTTCAGCCGAACGATGCCTTTCACGGGTTGGAGGGTCTCAAGCACATGCCCACTGCCATTCAGCCCGGCATCTACGACGAAACGATTGCCGATCAAACACTGGGCATTGAAACGGAGGCCGCCCACGAGATGACGCGCCGGCTGGCGCGCGAGGAGGGTTTGTTCGTCGGCATCTCATCGGGCGCGGCGGCTGTGGCCGCGTTGGAGGTGGCGAGCGAATTGGAGGCGGGCGTCGTCGTGACGGTCTTCCCCGACGCGGGCTATAAGTACTTGAGCGACAAGTCCCTGTGGAGCGGCGTATGAGCGTGCTGCAAATTCCCGCCGAACTTCTCGCCAAAATTCACGCGCACGGCGAGCAGGCCTATCCCGAAGAGGGGGCGGGCTTCCTGCTCGGCCGGGAGGGACGCGCGGTGGACATCCTGCCGCTTCCCAACGCGCGCGAGGAATCCGCGCGGCGTAATCGTTACCTGATCGCGCCCGGGGATTATGCAAAGGCCGAGGATACGGCGGACAGCCGCGGGCTGAGTCTGATCGGCGCGTTCCATTCGCATCCTGACCATCCGAATCGTCCATCTGACTATGATCGCGAGTGGGCCCAGCCGTCCTTTTCGTATCTCATCACAAGTGTGCAAGCGGGCAAGGCCGTGGAGAGTCGTTCGTGGCGACTGGCCGAAGACCGTTCACAGTTTATCGAGGAAAGCATCGAAATCACATCTTAGTTTTGGAGGAACCCATGTCTCTGTATTTCGTTCGTCACCAGCACGCGGCCGAGACCTGCCCGGCCAGGAATCCCGAAATGGGGCAGGTGCTCGTCCAGCACGTGAGCAAACCGAACGCCCGCAAATTCGGCGTGGACATCCTCGGCGACGCCGTACTAGACGGCCGGCATACGTTCGTGTTGATTGTCGAGTCGGAGGACAGGCAGTACGTCGAGAATTTCATGCAGCCGTTCGCCATGGCAGGCTCGGTCGAGATCCTGTCCGCTTCCACCTGCGAGGCGGTCGTCGAGCGCCAAGGCTGTGACCCCGTGCCCGCGGCTGGTTGAAATCTGAAAGGTTGAGGATTAGAATACCGATATGCCCACATTGAAAATCCCATCGCCTCTGCGTTATTACACCAACGGACAGGCCGAAGTGCCGGTGACCGGCGCGACCGTCCATGAGGCCATGGGCAGTCTGGTCGAGCAATTCCCGTCGTTGAAGCCGCATTTGTACAGTTCCGACGGCAAGTTACGCGCCTTTGTCAATTTATTCGTCGGCGAGGACAACATCAGGGATTTGCAGGGTTTAGACACGCCGCTGGCGGAAGATGCGCTGGTGCGTTTGATCCCGTCTGTTGCGGGCGGATAATGTCCGCGCGCTGAGCGGAGGTTCTGAGCCTGCGAAGGGGCGCAGACGAAGCGCGGTGATTGGCGTCTTGCCTTTCGTCTGTGCTCCGCTCAGGGCGACTCCGGCATTATGGGAAAAGAGTATGTTACCTGGACTCACTCGCGATGAAATCCTGCGCTACTCGCGCCACCTGCTCATTCCAGAAGTGGGGTTGGAGGGACAGCGCAAACTGAAGGGCTCGTCCGCGCTGGTCATCGGCACGGGCGGACTCGGTTCCCCCGTCGCACTGTACCTGGCCGCGGCGGGCGTCGGCCGCATTGGATTGGTGGATTACGACGTGGTCGATTCGTCGAATCTACAGCGGCAGGTGATCCATGGCACCTCGACGCTTGGGATGTTGAAGGTCGAGAGCGCCAGAGCGCGTATGCTGGATTTGAACCCCGATGTGGAAGTCGAAATTTACAACGAACCCTTTACCTCCGGGAACGCCATGCGGATCGCGGAGAAATATGACATCCTGATTGACGGCACGGACAACTTCCCGACCCGCTATCTCACCAACGATGTGAGCGTGTTCCTCGGCAAGCCAAATGTCTATGGCTCGATCTTCCGCTTCGACGGACAGGTCAGTGTCTTCTACGCCAAAGAGGGACCGTGTTATCGCTGTCTCTTCCCCGAACCACCGCCGCCCGGACTCGTCCCTTCGTGCGCGGAGGGCGGGGTGCTGGGCGTCCTGCCCGGCACGATCGGCACCCTCCAGGCCACCGAAGCCTTGAAAGTTCTGCTCGGCATCGGCGAGCCTCTCATCGGCAAGCTCCTGCTCTACAACGCGCTGGATATGTCCTTCGAGTTCGTCAAACTCAAGAAGAATCCGCATTGCCGTGTGTGCGGTCCGAACGCGGACGTGAAGGAGTTGATTGATTACGAGGAATTCTGCGGTGTGCCCGGTCACGACCACGACGAAGGCTCGGCCGGTGCGGACTGGGACATCAGCGCGCCCGACCTGTCCGCCCGCCTCGCGCGGGACGCGGGCCTGATCCTGCTCGATGTGCGCGAGCCTCACGAACTGGAGATCTCCGCTTTACCGCACGCGGTCAATATCCCGCTCGGGCAACTCGCGGCGCGGCTCTCGGAACTCGATTCGGCGCAGGAGATGGTGGTGTTCTGCAAGGCGGGGACGCGTTCGGCGCGTGCGCTCGAACTGCTGGTCAGCGCGGGGTTCAGGAAGGTGAAGAATCTGAAGGGCGGCATCAACGCCTGGGCGAAGGAAGTGGATACCAGCCTGCCAGTGTATTGAATCAACAATGCTCTGTTGCCATCATTTCCCGCACCGCGCTGAGCGGAGGCCCTGAGCCTGCCGAAGGGCCGCAGACGAAGCGCAGGCGACTGATCCATCGCCCTTCGTCTCTGCTGCGCTTCGCTCAGGGCGATGGAACGATGAATGTTTGCAACAAAGCAAATCAAAAACTCCAAGAGCGATCTCGGAGTTTTCGCTTATTCTGAAAAGGTATAATAGGCCAAATCCATCGGAAGCAAATCAAAGGAGTGAGAATGTCTCTGTCCGTTTCCAATGAGAGACGAGTCTACGATAACATCCTCGGCGCGGAGGGGGATACGCCGCTCGTGCGGCTGGGACGCGTCGCCCGCGACCTGCCCTGTCCGTTATATGCAAAACTGGAATTCATGAATCCCGGCGGCTCGATCAAGGACCGTGTGGGGCTGTATATTATCGAGCAGGCGGTGGCGCGCGGCGAACTCAAGCCCGGCGGGACGGTGGTGGAGGCTACGTCTGGCAACACGGGCGTTGGGCTGGCCATTGCGGCGGCGCTGAAAGGTTACAAGACTATCTTCGTCATGCCCGATAAGATGAGCAATGAGAAAATCATGCTCCTGCGCGCGTACGGTGCGAAGGTGGTCATTACACCGACGGCTGTTCCTCCCGAAGATCCGCGCTCGTATTACGAAGTCGCCAAACGATTCGCGCGCGAAATTCCGAATGCCATCCTTGCCAATCAATACCATAATCCCGATAACCCGAAAACGCACGAGATGACGACCGGGCCCGAGTTGTGGGAGCAGACCGAAGGCCGCGTGACCGACGTGGTCATCGGCATGGGAACGGGTGGGACGATTTCAGGCGTTGGGCGTTTTCTCAAATCGAAGAATCCCAAAATCCAGATCGTGGGTGTGGATATCGAAGGCTCGCTTTTATACGACACGTGGAGGAACAAGGGGCGTATTCCCGAGGGCGCGTTTCCGAAGACGTATAAGGTCGAGGGCATCGGCGAGGACTTCCTGCCCTCGGCCACCGATCTGACGGTGGTGGATAACATTGTGCGCGTGGGCGACCGCGAGAGTTTCCTCGCGGCGCGGGCGCTGACGCGCCAGGAGGGCATCTTCGCGGGCGGCTCGTCCGGCTCGGCGCTGGCGGGCGCGCTGAAATATTGCCGCAACCTGTCCCCCGACCGCATTGCGGTGGTCATCTTCCCCGATTCGGGCTCGCGCTATCTTTCCAAATTTTACGATGACAAGTGGATGCGCGAGAACGGCTTCATGCAGACCGAGTTCGGCGAGATGACGCTGGCCGACCTGCTGCTCGCGAAGCCGAACAAGGTTTTGTATACCGCCGCGCTGGGCGACCCGATGCGCAAGGTGATGGCCTTGATGCGCCAGCACGCCATTTCGCAGGTGCCTGTGGTCGGCGCGGATGGGATGCTCGCGGGCCTGCTTGATGAGGTGGATATGCTCAACCACATGCTCGATCATCACGATCACAGCCACGACGAGGCAATTGATTCGCTGGTCCAGAATGCGCGCGCGGTCTATCCGCCCGATACGACGCTGGACGAGGCGATGTCGTCGCTCACGGATGGGTACGCGGTGATTGTCGTCGAGGATGGAAAACCAACAGGCATCCTGACTAAGATTGATGTGCTGGATTATGTGGCGGGGAAGATATAGTTAAACGGGATGGTTTTTTTGAACCGCGAAGAATCAAAGGCCGCGAAGGGAAATCAACTTCACGAAGCGGGAAACGACTTCGCGCGCTTCCCTTCTTCGGGGTTATGTCGCACTTTTAAACCAGAACCACGACGAGGCCCGCCCGCGTGCGTCGAGGCTGTCCTCGCGGCGCTGGAGGTGGAATTGCCTCGCCAGTTCTGCGATGTCGTCTTCGGTCAGGCCGAAGGTGGGGGAGGTCTCGTCGGCGCGGCGGGCGTAGAGCATCCACGTGCCGCGCGGGGCGAGCAGTCGGCTGACGGATTTGAGGTACGCAGGCCACAGGTCGCGCGAGAGACCGTGGAAACAGCCCATGTCGAGGATCAGGTCGAAAAGCCCGTCCACGCCGCTTAAGCGCGTAACATCCCCGACGATCAAATTGACATTGACCTTCGCCTGTTTCGCTTTTCGCCGCGCGAGGTGAATGGCGCGCGGGACGAAATCCACGCCCGTTACCTGCCAGCCGCTCAGGGCCAGCGTGATGACGTTCGTACCCGTGCCGCATCCCAGGTCGAGGGCGCGGCCGGGGGGATTGTCATCCATGAATTCGATCAGTTCGGGCGGGGATATGCCGCTGTCCCAGGGGGGACGGCGAAAATACCACAGGTTGAAGACGATGCGACGCAGCATGCGCGGGGATTACTGCGGGACCGACTCGCGAAATTGTTCGAGGTTCAGTTCGCCCACCGAACGCCATAATTCATTGCCCTGCGCGTCGAAAAAGATGAACGTGGGCGTGAATTCGAAACCGTAGACCGGGGCGAGTTCCCTGCCCACCGACTCCTGGATGTTCAGGCGGATGAACAGGACGCGCTGGCCGTACTCCGCTTCCAATTCGTCCACGATGGGTTTCAGGCGCGTACAGCCGATACAGTAAGGCGATTGGAATTCGAGCAGGACGGGCTTGCCGTCCCCGATCATCTCCTGCACCATTTTCGCGTCGTCCATGAGAGGAGTCTGCCGCGGGCGCAGGATGATCCACGCCACGACCAGCCCGGCGACTAGGACGCCCAGCGCGGCGTACTCCCTCCAGGTCGGTTTGCGGCCCGTGAACATGACCAGCGCCACCAGCAAAACCAGTGTGGCGGCGATGATGATGACGGAATATTGATTGAACAGGCTGTCCATGAATTCCCTCAGAGGTAATCAAGGTGTGTGACGTTCCACACTTTGACAACCGGCTGGAGTTCCACTAAAATCGGGGAGTTCTCATCTCAGACTTTGGGAAAGGCTTTTCTCATGAAAGAGTATACCACCGAGTTTATTCGCAACGTCGCCTTGGTCTCTCATGGGTCTGCGGGCAAGACCATGATGGCCGAGGCGTTTTTGCATTTTACGGGGGCAACCACCCGCCTTGGCAAGGTCGAGGACGGCACGACCATCTCGGATTACGATGAAGAAGAAATACGCCGAAAACTTTCGCTGTACACCAGCGTCCTTCCCATCGAATATCGCGACCACAAGATCAACGTGCTGGATGCGCCCGGTTACACCGACTTTGTCGGCGAAATGGTCTCCGCGTTGAGCGTGGCCGATGGTGCCATCGTCCTGGTGGATGCGGTGGCGGGTGTGGAGGTGGGCACCGAACTCGCCTGGCGCTATGCTTCGGACTTTCACCTGCCGCGCTTCGTCGTCATCAACCGCATGGACCGGGAAAACGCCTCGTTCGAGAAGGCTTATGCTTCGGCCGAGGAATTCGCCCACGCGCAGGGCGCGCGTCTCATCAAAGTGCAGCTTCCCATCGGCGAGAAACACGATTTCAAAGGCGTGATTGACCTGATTGCCATGAAGGCCTATATGGGGGATGGCAAGACCGCGTCCGACATTCCTGCGGATATGAAAGAGGCCGCGGACCAGGCTCATTTCGCGTTGATCGAGGCCGCGGCGGAAGGGGAAGACACTCTGCTCGAGAAATACCTCGAAGCCGGTTCCCTCTCGGACGAGGAAATCGTACGCGGCTTAAAGGATGTGGTCCACTCCGGGGCCTTTTTCCCGGTCTTCGTCGCCGCGGGCGGACACGAAATCGGCATTGGCCCGCTGCTGAACGACATCATTGACCTGATGCCCTCCCCGGCGGGTCGTCCTGCCAAGGTTGCCAAAGGCGCGAACGGCGACGAGAACGTGACCGCCGCGGATAGCGGCCCCCTGGCGGCTTATGTCTGGAAGACCACCGCCGATCCGTTCGTGGGCAAGATGACATATTTCCGCGTCTACTCCGGTTCGATCCAGGCCGATGCGCGCGTCTGGAATCAGAATAAGGGCGGCGAGGAACGCATGGCCGGCCTGCACGTCCAGCGCGGCAAGGAGCAGATCCCTGTCAAGGCGATTCATGCGGGCGACATTGGATCGGTCTCGAAATTGTCCGTCACCGCTACCGGTGATACCTTCTGCGACAAAGGGCATCCGCTGACCCTGCCCACGCCTACCTTCCCGGCCGCGCTGTATCAGGTTGCCATCCAGCCCAAAACGCAGGCGGACGCGGCCAAGATCTCGCCCACACTGACTCGCCTCTGTGAAGAGGATATGACCCTTTCCTGGCACAACGAGAAATCCACCGGCCAGACCATCTTGCAGGGCATGGGCGATCAGCACATTGATGTTGCCATTCATCGCGCGCAGACAAAGTTCCAGGTAGGGTTGACCACCCTCGAGCCGAAGGTCCCGTACCGGGAGGGGATTACCCGCAAGGGGTCCGCGATGTACCGCCACAAGAAACAGACCGGCGGCGCGGGCCAGTTTGGGGAGGTCCATTTGCGCATAGAGCCTCTCCCCAATGAGGATTTTGAGTTTACCGATGAACTGGTCGGTATGAATCTTTCGCGTTCCTATCTGGCGCCAATCGAGAAAGGCATCCGCGCCACGATGGAACACGGTGCGTTCGCGGGGTATCCGATGAGCAACGTCAAGGTCATTGTGTTCGACGGCAAGGAACATCCAGTAGACTCCAAGCCGGTCGCGTTCGAAATCGCGGGCCGCGAGGCTTTCAAGCTTGCGGTCGCGGAAGCGGGACCGGTGCTGTTCGAGCCCATCATGAATGTGCGCATCACGGTGCCTGACGCGCATATGGGCGACGTAATGAGCGATTTGAACACACGCCGCGGCCGTGTGCAGGGAACGGAGTCCGAGCGCGGCAACACAGTGGTCGTCGCGCATGTGCCCCTGGCGGAGATGCTGCGTTACGTGACGCAGATCCGCTCGTTGACCGGCGGACGCGGTTACTTCACGATGGAGTTCGACCATTACGAGATCGTCCCCCAGCATCTAGCGGCGGGCATCGTCGAAGCCCACAAGAAAGAGATGGAAGGAAAGAAGGAAGAGTAGGTTTCCCGGCATTGCAGACCGCCGCATTTGAGGCGGCGGTCGTTTTTTATCCAGGGCTATCCTTTTGGCGAGAATAAAATATCTTCGACGGGCGTAGCCAATCCCATGCGGCGACCCGAGACATCGAAAGTCATTAGTTCGGCCAGGGAGCGCGGAGTGGAATCCTCCCAGAGTTGGAGGTTGTCCTTTTGGCGCGCCATATAGGCGGGGAGCAGTTCGAAGTCACCGTAATTGTCGAAAAATTCAACCAGGCGGCGGAACAGCTTGGGCATGACCAGATAGTCGTCTTGCAGTGTGCGCATGTCCCAGATCGTCAGGTCTCTGGTCCGGTCGATTGCCCAGAGGCCGCGGGCCGCGTTGTGTGCCGTCGCGACCGCTTTGCGAATCTTGGCGGCGACTCGCCTGTCTGTGGTTGTGTAAAAGGTAGGGTATACCAGGCCGTCGCGCGCCAATTTGTAATTGACCGATTTTTCGAGAGGAATTTTATCCGCTGTGAGCAGGGCTCCATCTGTGAGCTTGGCCGAGGCGGGGAAAATAAACGAGATAGGGCGGTCATAGCGGTCAACGCCGGAGGTGATGATGTAACCCGGTTTGGCGTCGTCGGCATCCACGATGGTGGTCACGCTCAGGCTGTAATGGACGTCGGTGATCCCCAGCAGTTTCAGCATTTGTTCCAAAGCGGCGATGGCGAAGGGGCGCGGCTGGTGATAACCATTGTAATGTGTTTCGAGAGCGTCAATGGCTTCAATGCGGAGCTGCTTCTTCGCCGCCTTCTTCTTGGCCGCAGAGGTGAATGTGAACGAATCCCACGCCGCGGGGTTTTCTGCCATAAAGCGGATCGAGTCCCCGTCGGGCTGGTAACTCTTCACATGGAACGTGCCCTTGATGACTTTAAACTGTTGCATGTCGGCCTCCTGAATGGCCCCATTATAGAGGGTTCGGGGGATGCAGGCAACCGGCATTTCCCATTCCACCGGCGTTCTGGGTAAAATTGCACCATGCGACCAACCTACCTGGAAGTCAACCTCTCCCGCCTCAGGCGGAATTTCGAAAACATCCGCGCCCATGTCGCGCCCGCGAAGGTCATGGCAGTGCTCAAGGCCAACGCCTACGGTCACGGCGTGGACGGCGTCGCGCCGTTCATCGCGCCCCTCGCGGATTACATTGGCGTAGCCACCGTCGAGGAGGGAATCCACCTGCGCAGGATCGGGATTGAGAAATCGATTCTCGTGATGGGCGGGACTCTGCCCGGGCAGTTGCCTGAATTTATCGCGCATAACCTGACCCTGGCCGCGTCATCTCTGGACCTGTTGCTGGCCGCCGAGCGGCTGGCCGAATCCACGCGGACGCGCCTGCGTGTCCACTTGAAAATTGACACCGGCATGGAACGTATCGGCATCCACGATTATGAGGCGGAGCCGTTTCTTCAGCAAGCGCTTGCGTGTAGCCATTTAGAAGTAGAGGGAATCTTTTCACACTTCGCCAACTCCGAACTGCCCGACCTCGTTCATGCAAAATTGCAATTGGAAAGATTTAATGAGGTCTTGCGTTTCTATGAGCGGCACAGCCTGCCTCCGCCGCCGATTCGGCACATGGCGAACTCGGGCGCGGTTTTGCAGTTGAAGGAAAGCCACTTTGATATGGTCCGTCCGGGGATTATGTTTTACGGCGTCTATCCCGGCGCGGAGACGGCGCGCACGGTGGAAGTCAAACCCGCGCTTACGTGGCGCTCGCAGGTGGTGTATTCCAAGATCACCCAACCGGGGCGGCCGGTCAGTTACGGGTCGCTGTGGCAGGCCGAGGTTCCGACGCGAATCGTGACCGTCCCGTGCGGTTACGCCGACGGCTATTTCCGCCGCATGACGAATCACGCCCAGGTCCTCGTCAATGGAAAGAGATATCCGCAGGTCGGGCGCATTTGCATGGATCAGTTCATGGTCAATTGCGGAGAGGACGAAGTGAGTGTGGGGGACGAGGTTGTTTTGCTGGGCAACGGCATCACGGCCGATGACCTGGGCGAGTGGGCGGGCACGAACAATTACGAGCCGTTGACAAATATCAGCGCG
Organism: Anaerolineales bacterium; assembly: GCA_034435275.1. Classification (GTDB taxonomy): domain Bacteria; phylum Chloroflexota; class Anaerolineae; order Anaerolineales; family Villigracilaceae; genus JBFMCC01. Next base: position 37,806 of record DAOTXP010000084.1, read on the forward strand.
CGCGTGCCGCGCGTCTTTGTGAGCGAGTAGGGTACAATGGGCGGGCATTTCGATTGGACGAGGTGAATCGTTGAAGCGAATTCGTGAGTATGGGATTCTATTTGGGGTGGCTGGCTTGATCGTCGCGCTCGATCAATGGACAAAATGGCTGGTGCGCACCCGTCTGCCTGAAGGTGGAACCTGGCTGCCCGAATGGCTGGACTGGCTCAGCCCCTACGCGCGTATCGTTCACTGGTATAACAGCGGTGCGGCTTTTGGCATGTTCCAGGGTGCCAGCGCGGTATTTGCCGTCCTGGCGTTCGTTGTGATCGCGGCCATTCTGTACTATTATCCGCGTGTGGAGCGGGGCGATTGGACCTTGCGCCTGGCGATGGCGATGCAGCTGGCCGGCGCGCTCGGCAATCTGATTGACCGTCTTATGTTCAAAGGCATGGTCACCGATTTTATTTCGGTCGGCACTTTCCCTGTTTTCAATGTAGCGGACGCAAGCATAACGATTGGCGTGTTTGTCTTGTTGTTGGGCGCATGGCTCAATGAAAGAAAAGGACAAAAGGGATCGGATGAGGGGGAGGCGCGGCCGTCGGCGGCGGGCAATCCGTGAGTTGTAATCGTTGGCGGTGACGTGTGAGCGAACGACTCGAGGAGTTTCGATATACGGGAAACGGTGCGGTGCGCCTGGATAAATTTTTGGTGGAACGCCTGCCTGAATTCTCACGGGCGCGTTTGCAGGGGTTGATCGCCGACGGCTTCGTGCTGGTGGACGGCGCGCCCGCCAAAAAGTCAGGGCAGATGATCGAAGCAGGAACGCGGGTGAGCGTACGTGTCCCGCCTTCCGCGCCGGGCGGGTTGGCCGGCGAACAAATTCCATTGGATATTGTTTTTGAAAACGATGATTTGCTGGTAATCAACAAGCCTGCGGGCATTGTGGTGCATCCCGCCGCGGGTCACGATTCGGGGACGCTGGTCAACGCGGTGCTGGGATACGATCCCGGCATGGAGGGCATCGGTGGCGAAGAACGCCCGGGCCTCGTCCATCGGCTCGACAAAGAAACCTCGGGCCTGATCGTGCTGGCGAAGAACGATTCCGCCCATCACTGGTTGCAGGATCAATTTCGCCTGAGAAAAGTGGAAAAGACCTACCTGGCGCTCGTGGATGGCGCGCCGCCCACGCCCGCGGGCCGCGTAGAGGCGCCCATTGGCCGCGATCCCAGTCATCGAAAGAAAATGTCCATTCTGCCGCCGGGCAAGGGGCGCGAGGCGGTCAGCGAGTACAAAACGCTGGAGAGATTCGCCAGACATACATTACTGGAATTCCATCCGTTGACCGGGCGGACCCACCAGATCAGACTGCATTGCGCGTTTTTAAGCTGTCCGATCACGGGGGATACGTTATATGGTCACCGGAAGAAATCGGTTGAGATCCACCGTCATTTTTTGCATGCATATCGGTTGAAAATCACTTTGCCGAAAGAGAAGAGGCCGACTGTCTTCGAGGTTGGTTTGCCCCCTGAACTGGAGGCCGTTCTGTCCAATCTGCGTGAAAAGTAAGGAGAGATCATGGATATCGTTGATTTGCGTTCGGATACGGTCACAAAGCCCACACCCGAAATGCGCGCCGCTATGGCAAACGCCGAGGTGGGCGATGACGTGTACGGCGACGATCCGACCGTCAACAAACTTCAAGAGATGAGCGCCGAAACGCTCGGCAAGGAGGATGCGCTCTTCGTCGCCTCGGGCACGATGGGTAATCTGCTTGCGTTGCTGGTCCACTGCCAGCGCGGCGACGAGGTCATTGTAGGAAACCAGTCGCACATCTATTTGAACGAAGCGGGCGGGATGGCTGCACTGGGAGGGATTCAACCCTGCCCGGTGCAGAATCGGCCCGATGGCACCCTTGCGCTGGATGACATTCTTGCTTCGATTCGGACGGAGGACGTGCATCATCCCATCACGCGTCTCGTGTGTATCGAAAACACCCAGAACATCTGCGGCGGCGTACCACTCAGCGTGGAATACACACGCCAGGTGGGCGAACTGGCTCATCGCAACGGCCTGTCCCTGCACATTGACGGGGCGCGCATCTTCAACGCGGCGGTGGCGCAGAACGTGTCGGTGAAGGAACTTGCCGCGCCGGCCGATTCGATCATGTTTTGCTTGAGCAAGGGGCTGTCTTCGCCTGTGGGCTCCGTGCTGACGGGGACTCGAAAATTCATCGCCCGCGCGCGTCACCTGCGAAAAATGCTGGGCGGCGGAATGCGGCAGGTGGGAATCCTCGCCGCGGCGGGGATCGTCTCGCTGGAGATGATGATCGAACGGCTGGACGACGATCACGCCCGGGCGAGGAAACTGGCCGATGGCCTGAGGCAGGTCAAGGGTTTGGTTGTAGACGCGGGCTCCCCGTTCACGAACATGGTGTACTTCAATCTATCCGAGGAGGTTGCATTGGATGCGGGGCAGATCGCGGTCAAAATGAAAGAGCGCGGCATCCTGGTGGATAACGAGTCCCCGCGGCGTTTTCGCCTGGTGACGCATTGCTGGGTTGACGACACGGGAGTGGAAAGGGCCGTGGCGGCGTTTGCGGATGTTATTGGGCCTGCCCGGGTGTAGCGGGAGAGTGTTCATCCCAATAGGACGAATCAGGCTCGACCTGGTTGCGGCCGCGTTCTTTTGCAATGTAGAGGCGCTGGTCGGCCAGGTCGATTAGTTTAAAGATCTCATCTGCCTCCTGCGGAAAAACGGCGATGCCCTGACTGATGGTCGGGGCAGGCAGGGCTTTCTGGTTTTCGTGATTGATCTTGAACTCCGCGATGGTCTGGCGGATGCGGTCTGCCACTTGCCGGGCCTGGGTGCCTCTGGCATTCGGCAGGCAGATGATAAATTCTTCACCGCCCCAGCGCCCGACGATATCGGTGTTTTTGATATATCTGCGTATGGTGTTGCAAAGCGCTGTGAGGATCTCATCACCGATGAGATGGCCGTAGGTGTCGTTGTACTGCTTGAAATAGTCAATATCCAGCATGATGAGGCTGAGGGAGGTGCCATTCAGGATTGACCGATCTGCATTTTGCCTTAGCAGCTGCAGGAAATAACCGTGATTGTAAACCCCCGTTAAACTGTCGAGGCGGGACTGCTCCTCCACCTGAGCGTGGTGGTATGTGTTGTCAAGCGCCTGCGCGGCGTGCTGGGCAAGGTTGGCAAGCAATTCGAGGTCACTGCGATCGAAGGCGTTCGGCTGGTAGGACGCTAGGGCAATGACGCCTTTTATGTGCTGGGTGGTCATCGGCACGCCAATCCAGGAGAGGCTGGTTTTGTTCTTGCCGATGATGATGATTTCGATGCCTTCCAGGTCCACTCCCTGGCGCAGGTCGGGCAGGAAGAGTTCTTTTTGATTCGTGATGATCCATCCGGCCAGTGTCCCCTGGATCTTCCTGCGTACATTGTTGAAGTATTCCCCGTCGTCATAGAATAGGCCGAGACTGATTTCGTCCTCCTCTTGAAAACCGACATAGTAGGAATCGGCTTCCAGAGCATCCTGGATGGCCGCGTTGAGGAGCGCCAGCACCTGCTCCCTGTTCAATGAGAGCGTAATCTGGCGGCTGAATTTATTGACGATTTCGAGACGGTTGATCTGCTCGCGCGGGATGGCCTGTAAGCGGTGCATTGTTTCGACGGTGATTCCCGCAAGGAAGGGTATGCTGATTTGTTCTAGCGCGTAGATGACGTTTCCATATTCCGGGAGGTGTCTTGCAATATTAAACGCGGTGCTAATCCCAATAATTGTGAAGGCAGGTATCCTTCCGAAGGATATCACGGCGGCTATGGTTGAGAGGAGCAACAATAAATTGTAAAGAGTAGTCAATGTCTCGGGCGCGGTTGCCACTAAAATCCCGAGAGTGAGACCGGTGATGATTGTATGTTGCCATTTAACCCTTTGGCGGTACTTTTCGTCCGGGATCAATCTGAACGCTAAAACGTAAACATAGGCGATTCCGGTCAGGGAGTATATGACCAGGAATATTCCAAAACGATCTTCTCCAGAGAAAATCGCGGGATGGAAGGCGATGTAAAAAAGGATGAGCAGAATGAAAACAACCAGACCCGCATATGCGGTTGGTCGTACAAACCTGCGATATTCCTGGGACGTGAAGTCGCGAACAGGTAATTTGCTTTTCATTTCGACACCGCCGCGTCCGGGATCAGCCCGTCTTCCACAACCCGGGAAAAGACGTCCACGATCTGTGGGTCGAAAAATGCCCCGCTTTGCTCTTTAATGTATTGAAGCGCCTCCTCTGTGGAGACTCTTTGGCGATAGGGGCGGTCGCTGGTGAGCGCATCGAAAGTATCGGCCACTGAAAAGATGCGCGCAAGCAGGGGGATTTCCTCGCCGCTCATGCCGAGCGGATAGCCGGTGCCATCCCAGCGCTCTTGATGATAACGGACGACAGTGAGGGTCTCCTGCAGGAATGGAATACCCTCCACGATGCGCGCGCCGATTTCGGGGTGCTGGCGCATGATCTTCCATTCCTCCTCAGTGAGCGGACCGGGTTTGTGGAGGATTGTATCGCTGATGCCGATCTTTCCAATGTCGTGAAGCAGCGCGCCGCGTTCGAGCGACTTGAGGTGCGGTTCGCTCAATCCCATGGCTACGCCAAGTTGCCTCGAGACCCGGCTGACGCGCGTACTGTGACCTTCCGTCTCGCGATCGCGGGCATCCAGGGCGGACATCAGCGCGGCCAAGGTATGATCGTAGCTGAATTCCAATTCCTCGTAAGCGGCTTCGATTTCCCTGGCCTGCTTTCGCGATTCGACCAAAAGGATGGATCGTTCCAGCGCGATGGCCGCCTGATTGGCAAGCGTCTGCAGGTTGGTGGCGTAACGCATGCCCTGGCCGTTCGGGATGTTCAGCCATAATGCGCCGTAATTTCGCCGCGGGGTCTGAAGGGGCAGGCAGACATGCGAGATGTTATTTTCCACCACAGTGAAAAAACTCCGCCCACTTGACACGGTCTGTTGGATCCGATCCATGGGATGCGGTCCGCCTGTATATGCCCCGCGCGCATCCATCTGCACCTCGGCCTCGATTTTTCCGTCGAGGGTGAACAGGATGATGCCGGTCGAATCTGCATTGGTCACCTTGTGGGCGGTTTCTGCTACAAAACGGGCTGCGTCGTTCAACTGCTCGGCTTGAATGACGTTATAGCTCAACTGATATAGTTGTGTCGTGATGTGGAGGGTCGAGCGGACTTCCTGCACCAGCCATGCGCTTTCGATGGCCGCGGCGGCCTGCGAAGCAAGCAGGTTCGCGAGCGATTCATCGTTCTCTGTGAAGAAAACTTCATTCTGCTTTCCAAACGCAAGGATGGCCCCGACGCTCAATCTGTGCATGCGAATCGGGATGGCGATCATGCTGCGCAGGCCGCCATGGTCCAGGTCGAGGCGGGACGAGCGGCCGTATTTGCGGATGTCGCGTACGCGAAAAGGCTGGAGCGCGGTTAACGCGGCCTGCGTCAGCGGTTCGTCTTCTGGACTGCGGCCGAGCGATTTAAGCAGTCGCGGCGCGTATCCGACGGAAGCGCTGCGGGAGTAGTTTCCCTCCTGATCAAGGAGTGTGACGTATGTAAAGCGTGCCCGTAATGTCTGACGGGCCACCGCCGCCACTTCCTGGACCGCGGCCTGAGGCTCCAAAAGGGTTGTTAGTGAAATCCCGGCCCGGATCAAGTCCATCAGCCGCTGGTGATAATCCGCTTGTCCCCAAGCGTGGGTCAGTTCACTAGCCACAGCCTCGGCGGTCTGTACGTCTACGCTGGTGAACGCATCGGCGCAGTCGTCGCTGGCTTCCAGAATCCCTTTCAGGTAGCCGTGATCGATCAACGGCACGATGATTGAGGAGAGCGTGGTTTCATTCTCCAGCCGCAGGAAATCCGCTTCGAGACGAGTGTCGTTGATCACCTGTGTCTTCCGCAGACGGGCGGCGCGACCGAGTAAGCCAGCGTTGATTCCCTGCCGATAACCCGGCGGCAATCCGCTTACCTTTGTGCCTGCCGTGGCCAGGGCCACCAGTTCGCGCCTCTCCGGTTCGTGGACGTACACGGCTACCATGGAACATTCCAGCGCGCGGTGCAGTGTGTTTACGGCTAATTGCGCCGCGACCGGTTCATCTAGTTGTTTCTCCAGTTGCAGGCTGAGTTCGGTGAGCAGGGTCAATTGCGTAGTACGGTATTTTTCTGCGGTCAGTTGATTCGTGAGGGCGGCAATCTGCTGGGACTGCATTTCGAGTTGCGTCCGCAGGTATGTTTGGGAGGAAGTAAAAGGCCGGATGAGACGCGCCACGCGCTCGTCCCAGGAAGGATGCGATGTACCTGTCCCCGAATCCGCTGGCGCGGCGGCCGTCCCAAACTCGGTCATCAATCCGTTCACAGTCAATACAACCGACACGAGTCCGTAGCCAACGACCCCTATGGTACCCAGATAAAGCAGGAAGAGTATGTCGCTTGCCAGACGTATCGGATCGGTTGAGCCGGCGTATGTGTTGGCGCTGGCCTGGGCGAGAACAGTGAACAAACCCAGGAAGACCACCTGAGCCACGGATGCGACCGTCAGCAGGCGATGCCCGATGATATCCGTTTCGGGCAGGAACAGGCGCCTCCAGGGTATTTCGCTGGCAAAGATCAATATGAAAGCGAGGCACGTTGACGGAATCAGGCTTGGCAGGTTGGTATCGAACGCGGCGATCAGGCTCCACGCCAGCCAGGGCAATGCGATCGTTTTTGCCAGCAGTTCGAGTCTTCGCTGGTGGGGCCTGGAAAAGGCCAATCCGCCGGCCGGGGCTGTGACCAGAAAGAGCCCCGCCAGGATCAGACGATATGGGGCGAATGTCTGATAGTGCGAGTTGAGAAAAATGTCCTTCCGCGCCAGCAGCAGCGCGCCGAAGGCGATGTTGGAAAACGCGACAAAGCCAATCAGCAGATCGCGCGGGGCTTCGCGCTTGAGCTGTAATCCAAGAACACGCGACAAGTGTGCCGCGCTCAACGCGGCCAGCAACACGCCCTCCACGAAGATTCCGGCTTTTATGTAAAGGAAGCCAAGGCTTGCCAGCGCCGCCATGGCGGAGCTTTGGATGAGGCTTTCCTGCCAGGGGCGGTGGAGGAGGAGAATCGATGACAGGCAATTCAACGCAATGATAAAAAACAAAAATCCCAGCGACAGGGTGATCGAGCCGGGCATCCCGTCAGTCAAAACAGCCTGTCTGGCTGGAATCAATAGTACGCTTTGGGCGGTGAGGAAAAGAATGCCTGCTGTGAGAAGATTAAGATGGTTCGTGGCGCGGTATTGCATAAGACTTAGCGTAAGGATTTCATAGAGCGCACCGTTCGACGCGCATCGGAGTCAGCCGGTTAATATATGCAACACTGGAGAAGAATTTTGGAGCCTCTGCGAGTAATCTTTCGTTCTCGAATCTCTGATATAATTTTCACAGCCGGTGGGCTGGATGGCGGGGAAAAGCCTTGATTCGGTAAACCACACGAAGAGACAATGATGTCCATACCAATTACCCTTGAGCAAATTGATGAAGTCGCTGGCGCCATCCGTGCCGTCAGCCAGACGAAGCCGCGCGTTGCAATGATTCTCGGTTCCGGCTTGAACGGGCTGGCCGACGCTGTGCAGAATGCCCGAATTATACCCTTTGGCGACCTGCCTCACTGGCCGGTCTCTACCGTTCAGGGACATTCGGGGAGGCTGGTTATCGGGACTTTGGAAGACCAGCCGGTCTTTGTCATGCAGGGACGCGTCCACTTTTACGAGGGATACAACATGTCGCAGGTGACCCTGCCGATCCGCGTCATGCAACGACTCGGAATTGAGACCGTTATCGTGACCAACGCAGCCGGGGGGGTGAATCCCGATTTCGTCCCCGGCGACGTGATGTTGATCACCGACCATCTTAACCTGATGGGGATGACCGGTTTGAATCCGCTTATCGGCCCCAACCTGGATGAATTCGGCACTCGCTTTCCCGACATGAGTCAGGCCTATGACCGCGCGCTGGCTGATTTGGCGCGTCGCATTGCCAGGGAACAGGGTGTTCTCCTGCGCGAAGGGGTGTATGCCGGCCTGAGCGGGCCATCCTTTGAGACTCCTGCTGATCTCCGCTTCCTGCGGGCTGTGGGTGTGGACGCGGTGGGCATGTCCACGGTACCGGAGGTGACCGTTGCGCGCCACGGCGGGACGCGTGTTCTAGGTCTTTCAGGCATCAGCAATAAGGCCAACCTGGATGGCTCGACGCTCACGACTCACGAAGAGGTAATCGAGGCCGGCAAGGTTATTACACCAAAGGTCGAGAAAATCATTCGTGGCGTTCTACGATTGACCTAACAGGATTCGGATGGAAGTCTTTTTTCGATTCCTTGCGGATTATGAAATCCTGATCTATTTATTGCTGGCATTGGGCGGTCTGTTTTCATTCCGCCGGGTATGGCGTTCGTGGGGGGAGTGGAGAAACGCCTATTTTGGTTTGGAGCGCGAATTTGCCCTGCGGCGGCTTGGTCAGGCGGTGGGGGCCTCAACGCTGATCCTGGCGCTCGCCTGCGGAGTTTTTATTGTAGCGTCATTCATCGTCCCAGGCTTGCCCGCGTCGGCACTGTTGGGGACGCCTACGGTTGACCTCCTGGCCGGTCCACTGGGGACGCTTGCCCCGGATTCGGCTACGGCACTGGGCTCGTCCCAGGCGGCCGCGCCGGCCGCGGGTCAGGGTGGATGCGTGCCCGGTCAGCTGGAGATCGCCTCTCCCAGGTCCGGTGATGAGGTCAGTGGTAACGTGGAAATTATCGGCACGGTCAATCTTGCCAACTTTGGTTTTTATAAATACGAGATTGCCCCGGCAGGGACCGAAAACTGGGCCACGGTGCTGGCGGATCACAAGACCGGGGTTGGGATTAAACTTGGGGATTGGTCCACCACCGTGCTCACGCCGGGTGATTATCTGTTACGCCTAGTTGTGACCGACAATCAGGGACAGTTATTACCGCCCTGCATCATTTCTGTTCGCGTGAAAGGACAATAGTTTCATCGTGGCTGTTCATATCCGTCCCGCAATTTCATCCGATTTTCCGCGCTTGATGGGCATGGATCATTCCTGCGTGAGCGAGGTCGTCTGGCAACTGGATTTACGCAAGGAAGCCGGGCAGGTCACGGCCACCTTGCGCGAAACGCGCCTGCCGCGGCCCACGCGCGTCGAGTATCCGCGTAACCCATTTTCGCTGGCCGATGAATGGCAGAAAAAAGCCGCATTGCTCGTCGCGGCTGAAGGGAGCGATCCGTTTGGTTACCTGGGCGTGCATGAACAAAGCGCTTCCACGGTGGCCTGGGTCACGGACCTGGTCGTCGTCCCGGACCAGCGGCGGCGCGGCATCGGGTCGGCCTTGCTATTGGCCGTTGAGGATTGGGCGCGTCAACGCGGCAATCGCATGCTGATCTTCGAGATGCAGGCCAAGAATCAACCATCGGTTCGCCTGGCGCAGAAACTCGGATTCGAGTTCTGCGGGTATAATGACCACTACTACGCCAGTCAGGACGTAGCTCTGTTCTTTGGGAGAACCTTGAAGTAGCGTCACGCTCGTTGCATAAACCTGTCCGCTTGAATTCTTTGCAACGGGTTGGGGAAGGTCTATGTTTAACGGTTGGACCGAAAGTTTACTGGCGGGGATCCAGGTCATCAATCAGATTCTCACGGCCGGAATCGCCATCACGGCCTTTTCGCTGTTTCTCTACGCCTTGTCGTTCAACTTGCGCGACCGAGTGGCGCGTTCCTTTGCCATCATTCTGCTTTGTGTGGTGGTCGTATTTACGGCCGAGGCTCTGCTTAACAAAAATTATCCTGCCTGGGGGATAGACCTGCTCCTGCGTCTGCAGTGGTTCGGGATTGTCTTCCTGCCCGCCGCGTACTTGCATCTCTCGGATGCGCTGATGGTGACCGCCGGGCGCCCCTCGCGCGGACGCAGGCGGGTGGCCGTGCGGTTGGTATATGCCGTCTCGGCCGGTTTCCTGCTCCTGCACGGCGCGGGATATTTACTCGGCCCGCTCGTGCCGGACGGCCAGCCGGCGCCTCATCTTCAGCGGACCCTCTACACCGAACTTTTCACCGTTTTCTACGTGGCCGCCATGGTGTGGGCGTGGATCAATTTTGCGCGCGCCTACGGGCGGATGCTGACGCGTTCGGGCCGCCGCCGCATGTTCTACCTGATGGCAGGGGCGACCGCGCCCGCCCTCGGGTCGTATCCCTACCTGTTGTATGGCTTCTCGATCGCCGCGCGTTTCCCGCTCCTGTTCTGGAGCGCGGCGACGGTCATCAACCTGCTGGTCGGCGCGCTGGTGATTGTCATGGCCTACGCGGTGGCCTTTTTTGGCGTCTCCTGGCCCGACCGTCTTGTCAAGAGCCGCCTCTTCAAATGGATCATGCGCGGACCTGTGGTTGCTTCGGCGACGCTCGGACTGATGACAGTTGTGCGCCGCGGGGGCGCGTTGTTCGGGCAGGAGTATTCGGTCTTCGTGCCCTTTGTCGTTGTGTTCTCGGTTCTTTTTCTCGAACATCTCATCACGCTGATCGCGCCCATCTGGGAACGCTGGCTGTTCTTCGGCCGCGACCGCGCTGAACTCCAGCTTCTGCAGAACATTGAGGAGCGGCTGTTGACGCGCGGCGACCTCCAGCAATTTCTTGAGACCGTTCTGGCGGCCGTGCGCGATCACTTGCAGGCCTCGTCCGCGTTTGTGGCCGCGCTGGATGGAGATGGCCTGTCTTTGCTTGTGGCGGCTGGGAATCGCAGTCTGCTTGATCAGGAAGACCTGCCCGAGGTCCTGCAAGCCGCGGAACGAAATAACGGCGATGGCAAACATCGCGAATTCATCTGGGGCAATTTCTGGGTTTTGCCTCTTCATCAGCGCAAACGATCCGATATGGACACGGATGAAATTCCGCCGCTACTCGGCCTGCTGGGCGTCTCCCGCCGCGCCGATCAGGTGATGGACAGGGATCAGCGCGACGCCCTCTGGTTGTTGGCGGAACGCGCCGCGCTGGCTTTGGAGGATCGTCAACTGCAACAACGCGTCTTCCGCTCATTGGAAGATATCCAGCCTCAGGTTGAGTTGATCCAACGCATGCGCGCCTTTGCCCGCTACGACAGCCGCACTAACCTGCTTGCAGAGGACCTGCCGCCCGAATCCGATCTGGCCAACTGGGTAAAGGACGCGCTCACGCATTATTGGGGCGGGCCAAAACTTACCCAGAGTCCGCTGATGCGCTTGCAGATCGTCCGCGAGTTGGCGGAGGAATATGACGGAAATGCGCCCAACGCCCTGCGCGCCCTGCTTCGCAAGGCCGTGGATCAGGTCAAGCCGGAGGGAGAACGCCGCTTCACGACCGAATGGATCCTGTTCAATATTCTCGAAATGAAGTTCATCGAAGGCCGCAAAGTGCGCGAAGTGGCCTCGCGTCTGGCCATGTCGGAAGCCGACCTGTATCGCAAGCAACGCGTCGCGGTCGAGGCGGTTGCCAAGGCTCTCCTGGAAATGGAAGCCGGTCTGCAACAGGAGAGACTATGAGTCTGGAATCCCGCAGGAGAGTCTGGAGCTCTTCTGCTACACTTTTTCTGAGGTTGGGAAGGAGGTCTTAATGGTCGTCAATAAAAAGACAGCCGCGAATCCGATGCCGACTATTGACGAGGGCTGGTGGGCTTCGGTGCTGGCCGAAGAGGGGAATCGGATCCGTCCGCCCGCGCGCCCGGCGAAGGTCGAGAAAGCCGCGGGGCGCGTTGAAAGACTCGCGAGTGTGTCCAAGCCCGCCGCGGACTGGTCCCTGGTCAAAGACCTGTATCACAGGGATGAGATCGTTACCCTGACTGTTACCGGTCACAACCGCGGCGGTTTGCTGGTGGAGGGTGATGGACTGTACGGCTTTGTCCCGTTCTCGCACCTGATCGAACTGGCCGGGCACGATCCCGCCAACCGTGAGCAGGCGCTGTCTGCCTACACCGGCAAGCCCCTGCGGCTCAAGGTGATCGAGTGTGCCCCGGAAGACGGACGCATTGTCTTCTCCGAGCGCGCCGCGCAGGCCGAGCCGGGCAAACGTGCCGAGATTTTTCAACATATCCATTCCGGTCAGCGCGTCGAGGGCGTCGTCACCAATGTCACCGATTTCGGCGTGTTTGTGGATCTCGGCGGTGTGGAAGGATTGATTCACATCTCCGAACTCTCCTGGGGGCGGGTGATTCACCCAAGCCATATTGCTCAACTGGGTCAGCGAATCGAAGTCCTCGTCCTGGATGTGGCGGCCGAGCGATGCCGCGTCGCGCTCAGCCTGAAGCGCCTCCTGCCTAACCCATGGGAAATTACCTCGAGCTTTGCCGTTGACCAGATTGTCCCGGCTACCATCACCAGCATCGTTTCGTACGGCGCGTTTGCTCGTTTGGATATTGGCGTCGAAGGGCTTATCCATGCCTCCGAGATGCCGCTCACCCCGGGCATGTCGGTGAAAGATATTCTTGACGAGGGCGAGCGGGTGGATGTCCGCATCCTGCACGTTGACGCCGCGCACCAGCGCATGGGTCTTAGCCTGCGCCTCAACCCCTGATGCCCGAGACTCCCCGCCGCACGCCGCGCAAATACCGGCAAGATGAACTTCCCGGCGACTGGCTCGACCGGCTGGCGCGTTTCAACCTGCACTTTGGGCGTTTTGCCCGGGACGCCGTGGGCGTTCTCCTCGCCGCGCTGGCGGTCATGTCTCTGCTTGCGCTGTGGAAGGTGACAGAAGGCTTTTTACTCACCCCTTGGGCAACTTCGCTCCGACTGTGGTTTGGATGGGGCGCCTATCTCATGGCCGCGGCGATTGGATTTGGCGGACTCTTCCTCCTGCGCCGCGAGGGCGGATCGTTTTCCTGGGGACGGCTGGTTGCTCTCGAACTCGCCGCGCTCCTGACCCTGGGCCTGCTCGCCGCGGTGGGCGGGCGTGACCTTACCCGCGCCGAACTCGGCATGGACGGCGGGCGCATCGGCTGGGGTCTTGCCAATTTTTTCGCCCTCTTCGGAGGGCCGGTATGGGGAACATTGATTCTGACTCTTCTCTGGCTGTTGGCCGTCATGGGCGGATTCAATCTCTGGGCCCGGCTGGAAACGTGGCTCATGCAATTAGCCGGGCAGGTTCCGCCTCCTGAACTTGCTCCGCTGGATGAAGAGGAACAACCACGCGCCCGGCGAACGCGCGCCACCTCCCAGAAGAAAAAGCCCTCCCCACTTCCGCCCGAATTTCGCAAGTCCCTGCCCATGCCGGATAAAGCCGATGAGCGTCCGGCGAAACCGCCGCCTCGCGGACAGCGGCTTCCGCCACTCAATCTCCTGCTTGGCGAACAATCCAATCGCCCCGACGAACGTACCATCAACCAGACTGCGGGCATGATCGAAAAGACGCTCTCCGAGTTCGGCATCCCGGCGCAGGTGATCGGGTTTAAAGTCGGCCCGTCGGTTACGCAGTTCGCGGTCCAGCCGGGCTTTATCAAGAAGCCGGGCACCAACGAGGAAGATGTCCAGCAAATGAAGGTACGCGTGGCGCAGATCGCCGCCCTGCAAAAGGACCTGACCCTCGCGCTTTCCGCCGAGCGCCTGCGCATTGAGGCGCCGGTGCCGGGCAAGCCCTATGTCGGCATCGAGGTGCCCAACCCGCGCGCCTCGGTAGTACGGCTGCGCCCCATCCTTGAAACGGACGCATTCTACCGCGTGAACTCTCCGCTGGCGATTGCCCTGGGCCGTGACGTGTCGGGCCAGCCCGTCGTCGCGGACCTGGCGCGTATGCCGCACCTGCTCATCGCCGGCGCGACGGGTACGGGCAAGTCCGTCTGCATTACGGCTATTGCGGCCTGTCTTGCCATGAACAACGCGCCCGAGGATTTGCGGCTGGTGATGATCGATTCCAAGATGGTCGAGTTACTGCGATATAACGGGTTGCCGCATTTATACGGGAAGGTCGAAACGGATATTGACCGCATTATGGGCGTGCTGCGCTGGGTGGTGGTCGAAATGGAACACCGCTATCGCCTGCTCGAAGCTGCCCGTGCCCGTGACCTCGACGCTTATAATCGCAAACTCGCCCGCCGCAAGGAAGGCGTCACGCCGTTGCCGCGCATTGTTATCATCATTGATGAGTTGGCCGACCTGATGATGTCTGCTCCTGACCAAACCGAGCACAGTCTCGTGCGGCTGGCCCAGATGGCGCGCGCTACCGGGATTCATTTGGTGGTTGCCACCCAGCGCCCAAGCACGGATGTGGTTACGGGTCTCATCAAGGCCAACTTCCCGGCGCGGCTCGCGTTTTCGGTCGCCTCCTCTGTGGACTCGCGCGTGATTCTCGACGCCACCGGCGCGGAGACCCTGCTCGGCCGCGGCGACATGCTCTTCCTCAACCCGGAGGTCGGCAGCCCCCTGCGCGCTCAGGGCGTGATGGTCACTGACCAGGAGATCGAGCGGCTGATCGGTCACTGGCAGAAGATGACGATCTACTCAGAGGAAAATCCGCCCTGGGAAAAACTCCTGACAGAGCCTGCCGAGGACGAAGACGATGGCCTGCTCGAGCAGGCTGCTTCCATTGTCCAAAGCACACAAAGGGCGTCTGCTTCGTTATTACAGCGCCGTCTGCGCATCGGTTATCCGCGCGCCGCGCGCCTGCTCGATCAACTCGAAGAGATGGGGGTGGTGGGACCGTCGCAGGGCGGCGGACGCGAGCGCGAAGTCCTGGTTGACCCGGACGATGAGGACGAAACCGAAGACGAATAGTCCGCCTTGCTATTTTGACAGTTGGCTTCTGAAAGGAATGTTGTGTAGTATGATTGCCCAATCTCACGCGGAGAATGATACGTGTCGATTCCATCGAATGATCGGTCTGTAGTGACTTTATCTGATCGCATGCGCCGCCTTTTCAAGGGCGTGCTCGATCCGATCGCGGGGTTCTTGAATCGCCTCGGCCTGACGCCCAACATGGTTACCTTTCTCGGCCTCGCGGGATCGTTCGTCGGGGCTCTCTTCATTGCGCGCGGCGAAATGACGATTGCCGGTTTCGTCATTCTTCTGGCCGGGCCGATTGACGCACTGGACGGCGCCATGGCTCGTCTGCGCGGCGAACCGAGCGATTTCGGCGGTTTCATTGACTCCGTCACCGACCGTTATTCCGAACTGCTTATCTTCGGAGGGTTGACCTATCATTTCTTTCAACAGGCCGATCTTCTGGCCGTCATGCTTACTTTTACAGCCGCAGCCGGTTCGGTGCTGGTTTCGTATGTGAAGGCCCGCGCCGAGGGACTTGGCTTCCAGGCCAAAGTCGGAATGTTGACGCGGCTGGAGCGTTATCTTGTCCTGATTCCGTCACTGGTCTTTAATGTTCCGCTGGTCGCCGTGTGGATCATGGCGGTCTTTACCAATTTCACTGCGCTCCAGCGCATTTTGCATGTCCGCGCCCAGGCACACAGGGAGATGAAAGCGGGACGCGGGTAAGTGCGAATTTGGAGATCACATGCCCGAAGGTTTTTACATCGGCCCTTTGTTCGTCCGTTTTTACGGCATCCTGCTTATGCTTGGCGCGGTAGCGGGCGGCTGGCTCGCGACTCGTGAGGCAAAGCGGCGCGGACACGATCCTGAGATTGTCTGGGATCTGCTGATCTATCTCATTATCGGCGGCGTCGTGGGGGCGCGCCTGTGGCATATCTTCACCCCTCCGCCTTCTTCCATTGAGCAGGGGATTACAACCGCCTGGTATCTCACGCATCCGCTCGACGCGCTGGCGGTCTGGGAGGGGGGATTGGGCATCCCGGGCGCGGTCCTCGGCGGCGCGGCGGTGCTGTATTTTTACGCGCGCAAACGTGGATTGAGTTTCGCCGAGTGGGTTGATATCGGCGCGCCCAGTCTCGCACTCGGACAAGCCATTGGCCGCTGGGGCAACTTCTTCAATCAGGAACTATACGGCATGCCCACCGACCTGCCGTGGAAAATCTACATTGATCCCATGCACCGCGTCCGAGGCTTTGAAACGGTGGAGTATTTTCATCCTCTGTTTCTCTACGAATCCCTGTTGAGCCTTGCTAACATGTTGCTCCTGCTCTGGCTGGGACGTCGTCATGCCGAAGCCCTCAAAGCGGGCGACCTGTTCCTGGTTTATCTCATCCTGTATCCCGTCGAGCGATTTGTTCTCGATTTTTTGCGCCTCGACGCGTCCCTGGTGAGCGGCATCAATCCCAACCAGACGGTCATGGCTGTGGTCGCACTGGCCGCGGCCGCCGCGCTGGTTCTGCGCCATCGCCGCGCTTCGTAATCGGCGGGACTGTTGTCTTATTGTGACGTGTGCCTTTAACATGCTATGCTGGATAAAACATGATTGAAACGAATGATTTGACCAAATATTTTGGCGACTTCAAGGCCGTGGAAGGCGTCACCCTGACCATTCAGCCGGGGCAGATTCTGGCCATCCTCGGCCAGAACGGCGCAGGCAAGACCACCACCGTACGGATGCTCACGGCGCTCCTCACCCCGACCCGCGGCTGGGCGCGCGTGGCGGGATACGACGTCGCCACCCGCGGCGCGGACGTGCGCGCCTCCATCGGCGTGCTGACCGAACAGCACGGCCTGTATGTCCGCATGACCGGCAGTGAATATCTGGATTTCTTCGGTGCGGTCTATAGTCTGGCCCCTGCGACCTGCGCCAGGCGCAAGGCGTACCTTCTCGACTATTTCGGTCTCGCCGAGTCAGTCAACCGGCGCATCGGCGAGTACTCCAAGGGCATGAAGCAAAAACTGGCGCTGGCGCGGGCCTTGATGCACGAGCCGCCCGTCCTGCTCCTGGATGAGCCCACCTCCGCCATGGATCCCGAGTCGGCGCGGCTGGTGCGGGACGAGATTGCCAATTTGCGCTCCTCCCAGCGGACGATTGTCATTTGCACGCACAACCTGGCCGAGGCCGAGGCGCTTGCAGATGTGGTGGCGATCATCTATCGCGGCCGCATTTTGCTCAGCGGGACCATGGATGAACTCAAACAGAAGATCCTTGGGCCGCGCGAATACGAAGTGCTGTTTTCACAGCCGTGGGAACTGAACGGCTTAAAACTGCCCGATGGCATCGCCCTCAGCCGGAGCGAAGCAACGCGCATCCGTTTTCGGGTGGAGGAGCCTCGCGCGGCGAACCCGCCTCTCGTCCAGGAATTGACGCGGCGCGGCGCGCCCGTCATGGCTGTACAGGAGGTCCCGCGTACGCTGGAACAGGTCTATCTCAAAATCATGGCCGAGGCGCAGGCGGTGATGCAATGACACGCCAGAACTTTTCACTCGTCTGGCTGATCAGCCGCCGCGAACTGCGCGACCAGCTGCGCGATTGGCGCGTGCTGTTCCCGTTGATCGTGCTCACGCTGGCTTTTCCGTTCCTGATGAACGAAGTGGCGCGGCAGGCGGTCGAATACGCCAATCAATACGGGGGCAACCTCATCATTGATCGTCTGGTGCCGTTCTCGATATTAATCATCGGATTCTTTCCGATCACGGTTTCACTGGTGGTGGCGCTCGAGTCGTTCGTGGGCGAAAAGGAACGCGGCACGATCGAGCCTCTTTTGAGCACACCCTTGTATGATTATCAGTTGTACTTTGGCAAGCTTGCAGTGGGAATCATCACGCCGCTCGTCGCGAGTTTTATTGCCATTGGCTTGTATCTGATCATTGTCTCGCGGCAGGACATTGCCATGCCAGACCCTGCCGTGATGACCCAGTTGATCCTGCTGACGATTTCGCACGCGGTCCTGATGGTGAGCGCCGCGATCGTCTTCTCTGTACAGTCCACGTCGGTCAAAGCGGCGAATCTACTGGCATCTTTCATCGTCATCCCTGTTGCCATCCTCATGCAGGGCGAGACGGTGCTCCTGTTCTGGGGCAATAATCAGGTCTTGTGGCTGGCTGTGGTGGCGGTACTTATCCTGGCCGGGCTGCTGATCCGCGTTGGGCTGGCGCATTTTCAGCGCGAGTACCTGCTTGGCCGTGAGATTGATATGCTGAACCTGCGTTGGATGGCGCGTTCATTCTGGCGCGCTTTCAAAGGCGAGGCGCAGTCGCTGGGCGGCTGGTACCGTCATTTGGTCGGCGGCACACTTCGGAAAATGAGTCCGTCCATCCTGGTGCTGGCTGTCCTGGCCGTGGCAAGTTTCTTTTGGGGCCTGGAATGGACGAATCAGAACGTTGGCGACATCATCGAAAAAGCCAATCCTGAACAGGTGGCTGACATCCGGAAGGAAATCGGCGAGACCCTGACGTTGGGCGAGTTCAACTTCGATATCAGCGCGCCCGCGCTCTTTCTGCACAACATGCAGGCTGTATTGACTATTGGACTACTGGGTTTGTTTTCGTTCAGTGTGCTCGGCATGATCGCATACCTGATCAACATTGGCGTGGTCGGTGTCTTGCTTGGATTGTTCGACCTGATGGGACAGTCTCCTTGGTTAATGTTGGTTGCAGGCATCCTGCCGCACGGCATCTTCGAGATTCCCGCCCTCGTACTTTCGAGCGCGGCGGTCTTGCAGTTAGGCGTCGTGCTGGTGACGCCGCAGATGGGCAAGACCATCGGCGAGGTCCTGATCGAGGCGGTGGCGCACTGGGCGCGCGTCATCGTCGGGCTGGTGATTCCGTTGCTGGCGGTGGCGGCCGTCGTCGAGGTGTACGTCACTCCGCGTTTGCTGGCATACATTATCGGATAAAGGGACGTCCATGGCCAAAGTCATTATCCTCGGTTCGTCGAACGCCATCCCTCATAAAAACCACGAGAACACTCACATGGTCGTCGTGGGCAAACAACGCACGGTGATGATTGACTGCGTCAGCACGCCGGTGTTGCGGCTGGAGCAGGCAGGCGTGGATTTCAATAACCTGACGGATCTGATCCTGACCCATTTTCATCCCGATCACGTCTCCGGTGTTCCATTATTGTTGATGGATATGTGGCTGATGGGACGCAAGCGGCCGCTCAACATCTACGGTCTTCATCACACCCTTGACCGCATCGAAGACCTGATGGGTTTTTATGAATGGGAAAGCTGGCCCGATTTCTTCCCCGTCTCGTTCACGCGCCTGCCTGCGGCTGAGATGACCCCCGTGCTGGATTGCGACGAATTCAGCTTTTATTCTTCCCCGGTGCGGCACCTCGTGCCGACCATTGGTCTCAGGGTTGTATTCAAACAGAACAAAAAAATCATGGCGTACTCGTGCGATACCGAGCCTTGCGAGGAAGTCATCCGACTCGCGGAAGGAGCGGACGCGTTGATCCACGAATCATCGGGCGCCTCGCGAGGACATTCGTCGCCTGCGCAGGCGGGCGAGGTGGCTTCGCAGGCGGAGGTCGGGCGGCTGTACTTGATTCACTACCCGAATGGTTCGTTTCGGACGGCGGACCTGGTGGCCGAGGCGAAAAAGAACTTCCAGGGACAGGTCGCCCTGGCTGAAGATTTCATGACGCTGGAGTTTTGAATGATGTTGCAGGGAGGCTTCCATCGTTTATTTTGCGCTCGGCCTCTTGCAAAAGTGCTCCTGCTGCCGTCCCCGGCGGCGAGGACGGCGCCTTGAAATACGTTTGCGCCAGGACAGATCAAAAAGCCGCTTCCTTCTGGGAAACGGCTTTTTTACCAGCCTTCGATGAACGGAAGCCACTCCTGGTATTCGTTCATATGGCGGCCAAAAATGTACGCCGCGTTGGCGGGTGGTTCCTTCGGAATGCGCAGAAGCGACATGTGCACTTCCTCGGGCTTGCGGCCACCCTTGCGGTGATTGCAGGTGGGACAGGCCGCCACCACGTTGGTCCACACGTGCTCGCCCCCCAGGTGTCGTGGATGGACGTGGTCCACTGTCAGGCTTCCATCCCGGCGGCCGCAGTACTGGCAGGTATAATTATCACGGCGGAAGACTTCGCGTCGGGTCAGTTTGACGCGCGGCCGCGGGCGGTGGATCATGAACTCGAGGCGGATGACCGACGGGCGCGGCAGGGACAGGCTCACGGTCTGGATGTGGCCGCGGCCGTTCACGACCATATCGGCTTTCCCCGCAAGAATCAGCCCGATGGCCCGCCGGGTATTACATACGTTGATTGGCTCGAAGTTCGCGTTGAGCACGAGAACAGGCTCGTTCATGGAGCCTCCACAAGGGCTGATTATAATGCCGGTTGGATAAACTCGTAAACCGTGACTTTCGTAACGACCATGGAGATTCTGGGATGAAAGTGTTGATCGCCGGTGGAAGCGGCCTGATCGGCCGGGCGCTGACCCGTTCGCTGCTTGCCGACGGGCATCGGGTGTGGATTTTGACGCGCTCGCCGTCGAAGGCGCGCCTGCCCGAAGGCGCGATTGCCGTGGGCTGGGATGCGCGCACGCCGCGCGACTGGGGGGAGTGGGTCAGTGAAATGGATATCGTTGTGAATCTGGCGGGCGAGATTCTGGCAAACTGGCCGTGGACGAAGGCAAAGAAACGGAAGTTCATGAACAGCCGCGTGGACGCCTCGCGGGCGATGGCCGAGGAGATTCGCGCCGCGTCGCCGCGCCCGAAGGTTTTCGTTCAGGGCTCGGCAATGGGGTTTTACGGCCCGCATTCTTCCGAGGAACGCGTGACAGAAGACTTTCCGCCAGCGGATGATTTTGGTGCGCGTATTTGCAGGAATAACGAGGCCGCATCGAATTCGGTTGAAGAAATGGGCGTTCGGCGCGTGATCCTTCGTTCTTCCATTGTGTTGTCGCGGCGGAACTTGATCCTGATGTTGATGGCATTGCCCGCGCAACTATTCTTCGGTGGAAAGTTGGGCAGCGGAAGGCAGGGCTTCTCGTGGATTCACATTGACGACCACGTTGCGGCCATCCGCTTTTTGATGGAAAACGAAAACGCGCGCGGCGCGTTCAACCTGGCCGCGCCGAATCCTGTTAGCAGTGAAGAGTTTCTTCGCGCGATTGCAAAAGTCCTCAAGCGTCCGTTCTGGTTTCCCGTGCCCTCGTTCTTGTTGAAACTCCTGTTGGGCGAGATGAGTTCGATGGTTCTCGAAGGCCAATACGTCGTGCCGAAACGATTGCAGGCAATGGGATTCAAATTCAAGTTCGAGCAGGCCGAGTCGGCGCTGAGGGATTTGTATAAAAGGTAAGTGTTATAATGTCGCCATGCCGGAGGATCGTGAGTTTCGTCCCGAAATACTGCCTCGCCGCGGGGAATTAACCGCGTGGGGATTGAGCGTCGGCTTGACCGTTCTGATGCTGGTCTTCAACAGCCGATGGGGCGCAGTGCCGGGCTTCGTGTGGGCGTTTCTGACTTTTCTGCTCTTTTCCGCATCCAGCATTTCTCTTGGCAACTGGGTGGACCGCCGCACGGTGATACGTCTCGGGGCGGACGGAATCCACTTCGAGAATGGGCTCCGCTCGGTGTCGCTGACCTGGCCCGAGGTCCAGAACGTGGCGGTGATCGCCTCGCGTGCGGGAAGGCGGGTTCAGGTCCAAAGTGAGAAATCCCACTTCACGTTCAAGTTGTACAGCGAGACCAGCCTGCTCGGTCAAACGATGCGCTCTGGCTTCGCGGGCGGCCAGGAAATTCTGGATACGGTGTTGAAGTCCAGTAATTTGAAATTGCAGAGCGACGCGCAGGGCGTGCATTATTACGGCCGTGTTTGAGCGCGTTTTACGTTTGCCAGTGACGCATCACGGGAACGTAAAACGTGATGCGTAATTTTTTGTGTGAGGTGCGCCATGAACCTTGATGAACAAGTAGAACTGCTGATGCAGGGCACGGAATACGGCGATGAAGAGTTAAAGAAGGCCATGACCGCCGAATTGCGCGAGCGCCTTCTGCTCTCGCAGAGGGAGGGACGGCCGCTGCGTGTCTATTGCGGCTACGACCCGACCTCGACCGACCTGCATCTCGGCCACACGATCACGATGCGCAAACTGCGCCAGTTCCAGGACCTCGGCCATGAAGTGACGTTCCTCATCGGAAGTTACACCGCGCTGGTGGGCGACCCCTCGGACAAGAACAAGGCGCGTCCCATCCTGACCCTGGAGCAGGTGGAGGCCAACGCGAAGACCTACGCCGACCAGGCGTTCCGCGTGCTCGAGCGAGCAAAAACGAAAGTGCGCTACAACGGCGAATGGCTCGCGGAACTTTCGCTGGTGGATTTGATCAAACTGGGGCAGAATTTCACCGTGCAGCAGTTTCTGGCGCGGGAGAACTTCGCCAACCGCCTGGAGAAAGGGGAGCCGATCTTCCTGCACGAGACATTCTACGCCTTGATGCAAGGCTACGACGCGGTCGCCATGCAGACCGACGTGCAGGTAGGTGGGACGGATCAGTTGTTCAACATCATTGTGGCGGGGCGCAAGTTGCAGGAGGCGCTGGGGCAGAGGCCGCTGGTGGGGGTCATCACGGGCATCCTGCCCGGCACCGACGGCGT
This sequence comes from Anaerolineales bacterium, assembly GCA_034435275.1. Lineage (GTDB taxonomy): Bacteria > Chloroflexota > Anaerolineae > Anaerolineales > Villigracilaceae > JBFMCC01. The sequence goes on from DAOTXP010000084.1 coordinate 60,280, forward strand.
CCAGCGCATGTCCAAGTCCACAGGCAATGTCATTCCGATCAACACGACGGCGGAGGATATGTATGGGAAGGTGATGTCCGTGCCCGACTTTGCCATGGGAACGTATTATCGCCTTGTCACGCGTTTCTCGCCGCATGAAATTGCAGACATAGAGAAGAGGGTTGGCGATGGTACTACGCATCCGCGCGACGCGAAGATGAAACTGGCGCGCGAGATCACCAGTATCTTTTACGGGGATGTATCGGCGGATGCGGCGCAGGAGGCATTCGTCAAAACCTTCCAGCAGAAAGAGGTCCCCGACGAGATGCCTGAATACAGTCTCAGGCCGGGGCAGACCGTGCTGGATGTGTTGCTCGACGCAAAACTGGCGGAGAGCAAAAGCAGGGCGCGTGCCCTGATTGACCAGAAGGGTGTCCGCCTCGACGGCGAGACTCTGGAACGGGGCGACGCACCTTTTCCACACCCCGGCGTTTTGCAAGTCGGCAAACGGCGCTTTGTGCGCGTGAAATAAAAGCAGGACAGGCTTCAGGCCTGTCCTGCTTGTTTTTCTTCCTCTTCGATCAGGTCAAAGAAAACTTCTGCGACCATGGGGTCGAAATGTTTTCCGGTTTCCTTCCTGATATATTCGATGGTTTCCTCCCGGCTCCAGGGTCCGCGATAGGGACGCTCGGAGAGCAGGGCATCCCACACGTCCACAACCGCGAAGATGCGCGCCGCGAGGGGAATCTCCTCGCCGGAAAGTCCACGCGGGTAACCTTTGCCATCCCAGCGTTCGTGGTGACAGTAGGGAATATCCAGCGCGGGGCGAAGATACGCGATGGGGTAGAGCAGGTCGTAGGCGTATTGCGGATGCTTGCGCATCTCGTACCGCTCCTCCTCGTTCAGCGGCCCCGGCTTGTTCAGGATGTAGTCCGGGACGCCCATCTTGCCAATGTCATGCAGGAGGACGCCGCGGCGAATGTGGGTCAGGTCGGAGTCGCTGACGCCGAGGCGGCGCGCCAGCTTCAGGGTCATATCCGTGACGCGGCGGGTGTGCCCCTGGGTTTCCTTGTCGCGCAGTTCGAGAGCCTTTCCCCAGCCCTCCAGCGTCGTATCGTAGGCCAGGTACAGTTCCTGATTGGTGCGTTGCAGATTATCAAATAGCTGGGAGTTATCAATGGCGATGGCAGCCTGCCCGGCCAGAGTGTGAAGGAATTCCATCCAGTCCGGAGTGGGTGAAAACTCCGAACGCATGAAGACTTCGAGTACGCCTTTCACCTGTCCTTTGCCGAGTAGTGGAACGCCCACGTACGAGACGAAACCTTCGCTGGCCAGCCACTCCAGGCGCGGGTATTCGGAGGCCTGTTTCAGATCGTAAATGTGGAGCGGGCGGCGGCTGAGGGTTACCTTCCCAGCCAAACTGTCGCCAATGCGGATCTGGCTGGACGGTCCGCCGGCGGACCGGAAGCCGGCGCTCTTGATCAGGGTGAGATGTTGCAATCCCTGGTTGTAAAGCAAGATGTCGATTGCGTCAGCGTTGAGTTGGATCAGGGCGTGGTCGAGCAGGATGTTGAGAGTCACGCGCAGGTCGAGACTGGAGGCGATGGCCATGTCCACATCGCGCAGGGCGGTCAGGCGGCTCACCTGCTCCTGGCTGTTTTCGAGCAGACGCGTATTTTCGATGGCAACCGCGGCCTGATTGGCAAAGGCGCTCACCAGGCGAGCGTGTTCTTCGGTGAAGTGACCGGGTTCGGCGCTATCCACAGTAAGCATGCCGATCACCTGGTTCTGGGCGATCAGCGGGACGCCCAGCCAGGATTTGATATGGCTGTGCGGTTTTTCGTTAAAGGGTGCGTAGGCGTGACTGGCGTCGTTCACAATGTGGGGGCGGCGCTCCTGAATGACCACGGTGTTCGGGTTGTCACCCGGAATTGGGAATTTGATTCCGAGCACTGCGCCCTGATCCTTCCAGCCGCGCCCGCCGACGATCTCGAGGAATCCGTCTTTCAGGAGCAGGATCGAGGCGCTGTCACATGGAACCACGCGGGCGAGTTGCTCCAGAATCAACTGGATGGCCCGGGTCATATCCATCGTGGTGGTGATGATGGAGCCTGCCTCCCGCAGTGTCTCGGCCTCCTGGCGCCGGCGTTGTTCGCGCTCGAACGAGCGCGCGTTTTGAACGGCAATGGCGGCCTGGTTGGCGAATGCCATGAGTCGTTCCGCATGGGTGGCGGTGAAGAACGCCGGCTGGCTGTGGTCGATGTCAATGAAACCGATCACCGAATCTTCCCCTTTGATGGGCGCGATCAAAGCCGAGCGGATCCAGGCCGTTGGCGGAAAACGAATCCACGCGGGATCCGTTTCGGTATCCAGGATCAGGAGCGGCTTTCCCGTGTCAATGACGATTTGCAGGCTGGGGATCTTCGCGCATTCCAGTTCGAGGGATTCGATCCATTCCTTGAGTCCGCGCTCCTGGAATCCTCGATGACGATGGAAACGGGCGACGCCCTCGTGGATGAGCATGATGCTGGCGGTCTCGCTGGGCAGGACTCTGCCGAGCGTTTCCAGAATGGAATCCATGACTTTATCGAGATCGAGGCTGCTGGTCAGGATCGCGCCTGTGTCGCGCAGGGCCTCAGCCAGGAGACGCTGTTCGTGCTCCGCCTGCTGGCTGCGGAGACGTTCGATGGCTGTTCCAAGTTGCCCCGCAATGGTAACCAGCAGGCGCTCATCCTCCATCGTGAAGAAATCGGGCGCCTTGCTTTCGGCGTTGATCATGCCGATCACGCGTCCTTCGACGAGCATGGGGACACACAATTCAGATCGAGTCTCCGGGTTGATTTCGATGTAGTTTTCGAGCGCTGTGACATCGGGGATGCGCATGGGCTTTGCCGTGGCCGCCACCTGCCCGGCCACCCCCTCACCGACCGGATAACTATGAATGCGCTCCTTGTGGATGATCCCGCGATAAGACGGGTGTGGGTAGAATGATTGTCTGTCCTCCGCTATCAGCAGGAAACCGAGGATGTCCGGGAACATGGTATTGCCGATAATTGCTGTAGCCCGTTCGATCAATATGTCTACATTTTCGGCTTGTGTGCTGGCGGTGGCCAGTTCGTGTAAAACGGTCAGTTCCCTGAGCTGGCGTTCCTGGGCATCCTGCGCATTGCGGCGCTCGGTGATATCCTGGGCGATGGCGAAGACGACATTTTGTCCGAAGTAGGTTCCTTTATAGAGGCGGACGTCCTTTGGGAAAATCTCTCCGTTACTGCGTTTCCCCCAAAATTCGAACTGTTGAGGGATTCCCTCAAAGGCGCGCTGGACGGCCTGTTTTACCGCTTCCATGTTATTTTTACCGGGCGCACTCAAGACCTCGGGGGTCTTCCCGATAAAGAAGTCGCGCGGATACCCATACATTTTGACCGCCCCCTCATTGACATTCAAAAACTCACCCTTCTCGTTTTGAACGTAGATCGCCTCCGTTACGCTGTTGAACATACCCTCATACGTTTCCGCGGTCCGGCGCAGAAGTTCGCGGGCTTCGGTTTCCGTGGTCGTGTCGTAGAACAACGAAAGAATGCAAGCCTCGCCCTCCAGTTCGATCTGCTCGTAAAAGGCCAATGTATGCAGGATCTTCCCGGAAGCGGTCACGAATGGCGACTGGATGCCTCGTATTGACCCTTCCTTGAGAAACCGCGCCACCCACTTTGCGCGATCCTCGCTCGATGCCCAGATGCCCAGTTCCTCGCCGATGCGACCGATCACTTCGTCGCGTTCGAAGCCCGTAAGCCTGAGATAGGCCTCATTGACATCAATAAAGCGCCCTTCTTTCAGCGTCGTAATACAAATGGCAATCGGGCTGGATTGGAAGGTCTTGCGGAAGCGGTCTTCACTGAAACGCAGGGACTTCTCCACCTTGATGCGCTCTGTAATGTCCACCGAGCTCGAAAGCACGCGTTTTTCCCCGCCGATCTCGATCACGTCGGCCCACAGGGAGGCGTAGCCGATTTCTCCCGATTTCTTGCGGAAGGAATATCCATAGTCATGGACCAGCCCTTGTCGCTTCAGGAGTTTGCCAATTTCATCTCGCTCGGTGGGGTTGACCCAGAGATGGAAGTCGCGCATGTGCTGCCCGACTACCTCCTCTCGGGCATATCCGGTCACTTTTTCGAACGCGGCGTTGACGTCCAGCACGCTGCCATTCAGATCGCTGATGACCATCACGACCGGGCTGGAATGAAAAATCTGGCTGAAGCGCATTTCGCTCTCGCGCAACGCCTGCTCGATCCTCTTTTGCGCGGTGATGTCAATCAGAACTCCCTGCCAGAGTTTGGGTGTGCCATCCTCTTCTCGGATCATCCTGGCGTCGTCGCGGATCCATACGACTTTGCCGTCTTTCCTGATCATCCGGTATTCTGTGTTGAAATTGCCGGTTTCATTGCTCCTTCTGTGCTCTTCCAGAACGCGCTCGCGATCCTCTGGGTGGAGCAGTTTACACCATAGTTCGCGGTCGCTCAGCCACTCCTCGGCCGCGTATCCGGTCAGCACCTCGGTCTGCGGGCTGGCGTAAATTGTTGTGCTGGTTTCGTCAACTAAATCCACGTAGACGGCTGTGGGAAGCTGTTCCACGAGCATGCGGTAACGCGTTTCGCTCTCGGTCAGCGCCAATTCGGATTCTTTTTGCGAAGTAATATCTACGACGATGCCCTGCCAGAAAAGGGGACGCCCCCTTTCGTCCCGCACCAGCATTGTACTCTCTCGCACCCAGACTACGCGCCCGTCGCGGGCCACCATCCGATATTCGCAGTGGAACGATTCGCCGCTGGTGTTCGTGCGCCTGTCTTCAGCGAGGACCCGTTCCCGGTCATCGGGGTGAATCGAGCGTGTCCACAGATCCTCGGCCATCCATTCCTCGGGCGAGTATCCCGTCAGTGTCTTGATCTGGGGGCTGATGTAAAGCGTCGTCTGTGCTTCGTCAACATTGTCCCGAAATACGACCAGAGGCAGGTTCTCGACCAGGACCCGGTACCTGGCCTCGCTTGCGCGCAGGGACTCCTCAGCCTGCTTGCGGGCGGTAATATCCGTGACAAAGCCCTCGTAGTAGAGTACTTTGCCGCGGCCGTCGCGCACGACGTGTGCATTGGTGGAGGTCCAGATAATACTGCCATCCTTCTTATAGTTGCGCGCCTCGAACCCTTCCACGACATTATGCTCTTCGAGGGTGTGGATAAAGAATTCCCTGGAATTGGCGTCAACGTGGATTTGTTTTGAAATATCCTTGACGGAGGCAAGCATCTCCTCCGGCGAAGTATAGCCGTAGATACGCGCCATGGCTGGATTCACCCTGCGAAACCGGCCCTCCGGGGTGGACTGAAACACCCCCTCGACCGTACTTTCCAGCAGGTTCTCGAACTCCCGCTCTGCCTTCTCCGGCGGCACGACGACCCGGCTGAGCGCAAGGAACAGGAACAGGGCGCTCATTAAGATGAAAAACCACCCTTTATAGGTCTGGAACTCGGTCAGGGCTGTGATATTAGGAAATAGCTGGATGGCGATCTGGTCGGTAAACAGAATCCATGTACTCCCCCCAAGAAGGTAAAGAAGGGCAACTCGAAAGGCAGGGTTTGATCGAAAGCGTCTCACAGGGAATCCCTAGATTTTCATCCAAATTATAGGCTTTTTCCCCTTCACAATTCATTGCGACATCGTACAAAACAAAAAACGGGCCGGAAGGCCCGCTTGGGAGGGTATTTCGGCGGCCACCCTTGTGGGAAACCTGTGAACGCCCGACAGGGTATTCACATCGTCCCTCTGCGGGGAAACCATGGTGAAAAGAAAAGACGCCTCGCGGCGTCAATCATAAATCACAAATCTGAAATGAATAGAGGCGTCGACGGGATTCGAACCCGTGGTGAGGGTTTTGCAGACCCTTGCCTTACCACTTGGCCACGACGCCGTATGTGCCGATTGTAACACATTGAGGATTGCTGATTGACCTTCATCAATCTGCAATCCTCAATCCGCTGAGCGGGCGATGGGATTCGAACCCACGACCTTCTCCTTGGCAAGGAGACGTTCTACCACTGAACCACGCCCGCGTTCGGCCCTGCTTTCTGGCCGAGAGTGCCGAGACCCAGGATCGAACTGGGGACACCGCGATTTTCAGTCGCGTGCTCTACCAACTGAGCTATCTCGGCCAGACCTATTTGGTTGTTAAGCGTACGGGATTTTACTAGGTGATATAGGGATTGTCAAGCAATGCCTTGCGCTGAGTGGACACTGAGCCAGCGAAGCGAGACGAAGTGCGCCTCTTTCTTGACCCTCGGCCTGTTCCCGGCTAGAATCCAGAAACCAGGTTTCTCAAAGAAACCTGGTTTCTGGTGTCATGCATGTTCGAATCCCTCACCTCCCGCCTGAACCAAATCTTCGATAACCTCCGCCGCCGCGGCAAACTCTCCGAAGCGGACGTGGATGTGGCCATGCGCGAAGTCCGCCTTGCGCTCCTCGAAGCGGATGTGCACTTCAGCGTAGTGAAGACCTTCATCGCCCGTGTGCGCGAACGCGCTGTCGGCGCGGAAGTGTCGAAGGCGTTGAATCCCGGCCAGCAGGTCATCAAGATTGTCAACGAAGAATTGATCAGGGCCCTGGGCGAGCCTGCGCCGTTGAATCTCACGGGCCCAAAACCGCGCGTGATCATGATGGTCGGACTGCAAGGCTCGGGCAAGACAACCGGCGCAGGGAAGCTGGCGAAACTGCTCCGCTCGAAAGGGGAGCGGGTACTGCTCGTTGCAGGTGACCCGTATCGTCCCGCGGCGGTGACTCAGTTACAGCAACTCGGCGAACGAATTGACGTCCCCGTTGAGTCTGACCTAAACGTCAGGCCGCCTGAACTTGTGAGGCGCGCCTTCGAGAAAGCCGAAAAGGGTGGATTCGGCGTCATGATCGTGGATACAGCCGGTCGGTCGCAGTTGGACGCGCAGTTGATGGACGAACTGAAATCCATCGTGGCGAAAGTCCCGCCGGTGGAGACTCTGCTCGTGGTCGATTCCATGATCGGTCAGGAAGCGTTGAACATCGCGCAGGGATTCCGTGACAACCTCGCGGTCACGGGTCTGGTGATGACCAAGATGGACGGCGATTCGCGCGGCGGCGCGGCGATCTCGATCCGTTCGGTCACGGGCGTGCCGATCAAGTTTATCGGCACGGGCGAAAAACTCGACGCGCTCGAAACGTATGACCCCGCGCGGCTGTCCTCGCGGATTTTGGGCATGGGCGATATGATCGGCTTGATCGAAAAAGCTGAGGCCGCGTTCGATCAGGAGGTCGCGCAAAAATCCGCCGAGCGCATGATGAAGGGGCAGTTCACGCTCGAGGACTGGCTCGACCAGATGAAGCAGATGAAAAAGATGGGACCGCTGGCGCAGGTCATGGACATGTTGCCCGGAGGCCTGGGACAGGCCGCGCGCCAGATTGACCCGAAGGACATCGAGCAGAATTTCAAACAAAGTGAAGCCATCATCAATTCGATGACGCGCCAGGAACGCCGCGACCCCGATATTTTGAACGCCTCACGCCGACGCCGCATCGCGGCCGGCTCTGGCATGGAAGTGCAGGACGTGAACCGATTGATCAAGCAGTTCCGCGAAGCGCAGAAGATGATGAAGATGTTGCAGAAGACAGGCGGGAAGGGGTTGGGCAGACTGTTTGGGTAAAAAATCGTTCAGCGAAGGCAGTCGTAATGTTATGGTCTTTATCTATTTCAGTTGAGCTACTAGGGGTAGGAGATCTTCGTTTGGAATTAGATCGAGCTTCATAAGAACAAATATATCAATGCCAAGGCCCTCGATCTTCATTTTGCTAGGTGTAATATCAGTTAAGCCAAAGACAACTTCATTGCCAAAGACAACAAACCCTTTACGTTCGAGATCTAGACATTCATGGAGAACTTGGTAAAGTTCCTTCGTAAATTGACCAAGACTTCGGTAACTTTCACTACGGAGACCCAGTGATTCTTTTGCAACGGCGAGTTTCAGTAAGCAAAGCTGTCGATAGGTAAGTTGTTCAGCAGCTTTGGTGATTTGATGCGCCATTTGTGCACTAATTTTTGCGTCAAACGCTACACTCGCAAGCAAATGCCCCATATACGGAATCTTCTTTTCTTCTGGTTCTCTCTGACTCTTGAGCAAAACACTTTCAGCTACCTCTTCGGCATCGGATCGCCCAGCTTTCTTTTGATCAAAGAAGCCATCAGTTCGGATGTATTCTCCACTTTCAAGTCGCTGGCGAATCTCCTCCGCGGCGATGGCAAGTACACCTCCAACGCGCACTACTTCACGTGGCCCCAGCAAACGCTCTGAGGCTTCTTGTCCTATATGTTTCAAAACCATCCCTGCGGCCGCCCCACCTGCTCCAAGAAGCGCGGCCCCTACAGGACCACCAGCGAGAAAGCCCAGCGCGCCACCAACGGCACCCCCAGCAATCTCGGCGCCACTATTAATTAGTCGCTGAATGCCGCTGTTTCTATTAGGTTCGCTATTGATCTTATCAGGCATATGAGAATTATAACTCCTACAGAAATAAAAAGACACAAGCACCTTCAGGTGTCTCTCCGAAGACTCGAATACTTTTTACGATACTCGCGTTCTTCAGTTCCTTTAATTCTAGTGCTCTCGCAGTCGATTAGCTAATTTTTCAAGATGCTCCTGATGATGGTCATATGAAGCCACGAGAATGAAGGCGAGAGAATATCCTTTCAGCCAGGGATATTTATCCCCATCCAGCAGGTCTCTTTCTGAGATTGGCTCCGCTGTTTCAAGAAATCGTAGAAATCCATTCCTCCAATTCTGGTGGATTTCTGTCCACGGCTTTTCGTGGTTGAGTTCGTAAATCCTGGCGTTCGTTTGGTCCGCATCCTCCTCCCAAACCGTGCCTAACTCCGTGACCCAGTTGGGGAATTCGGGTTCGCGGTCTTGCAATCCGCCTTCCATTCGTGCAATGGAGATCTGTTGCCAGCCCCACAAATGAGCCATCACATCTTTGATGGACCAGTCCAGGTCAAAGCGCGGGTCGGTGATTTGCTCTTCACTCAGGCTGATGAGTAGTTCTTCCCAACTGCTGAATTGCTCTTTTAGCGCGGCAAGGATGTGTTCTTTCATGTTCATGGCGTTCTCCAGTCGGTCGTTTGCGGCCTCCTTCGGTTTCGGCCAATTCTAGCATCTTCTCTTCATTAAATCTCTGGTAAAATATGCCCCTGTGGATTTCAGACCTACGAGCGCGTCCTTTCACGCATCCCCTCTCTCACCGGCCTGAACTCGCAACCTTCAACCTGCAACTTTCAACCTGATAAGGAGTTTGTGTTCGATGGTTCGTATTCGTTTTCGCCGCGTTGGCCTCAAGGGCCAGCCCTCTTACCGCATCGTGGCCGCCGATAAGGAATCCCCCCGCGACGGGCGCTTCCTTGAAATTCTAGGTTTCTACAACCCCCGCACCGATCCCGCGACCGTGACGGTCAAGGAAGACCGCGTCTACCACTGGATGAAGAACGGCGCGCTGCCGACCGAATCGGTGGAAAAGGTCTTCAAGTTCTCCGGTGTGATGGATCGTTTCGAGCGTTTCAAGGCCGGCGAGTCGGTCGAGAAACTGCTGGCCGAAGCCGCCGCGTCCCACAAAAGCGCCGCCAAGTAACCCCATCTCGTTGGTAGTAACAAATCATGTGAGGCAAGATGAAAGACCTCATTGAGTACATTGCCAAGTCGCTGGTGGATCATCCCGAACAGGTGGAAGTCCGCGAGTATGGCGGCGGGAGCCGTTTGCGCCTTGAGTTGAGCGTGGCCAAGGACGATATGGGCCGCGTCATCGGCAAGAGTGGACGGGTCGCCAACGCCATCCGCATTCTGTTGCGGCTTGCCGCGGACCGAAACGGCAAGCAGGTCACCCTCGACGTGATGGAACCCTGATGCCTCGCAGGAAAGTTCCAGCCAGTGCTGGTTCAGGCTCGCCGACCGGCGAGCCTGTGTATTTGGCGGTAGGATTTCTCCGCCGCCCGCACGGGGTCCACGGCGAGATCATCATGGATATTCATACAGACTTTCCCGAGCGCCTGACCGCGCGTACGAAAGTGTTTGTCGGCGAAGAATACCAGCCGATGCGAATCTCGTCCACGCGTCCGCACGGGACCGCGCTACTGGTCTCGTTTAATGGGCTGGCCAGCCCCGAGGCTGTTGGCCGTCACCGCAACCAGTGGGTTTATGTCCGTACGGCGGATCGCCCGCCATTGGCGGAGGGCGAGTATTACCAGCATCAACTCATCGGCTTGCGCGTCGTCACGGACGAAGGGCGCGAACTGGGCACGTTGATCGAGATCATGCAGACGGGCGCGAATGACGTCTATGTTGTCCGCGCAGAGGACGGCAAAGAGGTTTTGTTGCCCGCTATCCCTGATGTGGTGCTGGGGATTGATTTGCCTGACAAGGAAATACGCGTGCATCTGCTCGAAGGGTTGTAGGACAATTGCCAATTTGTCCTGCCAAACAGGAATGAACGAAAAGATTTATTGGGTTGGCTTCAATCTGGTGAAGGGTATCGGCGCGGTGCGCCTGCGCGCGTTGATCGCGCGTTTCGGGAGCGTGGAGGCGGCCTGGGCCGCGTCCACGGACGATTTGCGCGCGGCAGGCCTGGGTCCCAAAGCGGCCGAGGGTCTGGAAAAAATCCGCCGCGAAGTGGACCTGGCGCGGGTGTGGAGTCAGATCGAAAAACAAAACATCCAGATCCTGACCTGGGATGATGAACTGTATCCACCGCGCCTGAAAGAGATTGACCAGCCGCCGCCCGTGTTATATGTGCGCGGCGAATGGACGGCAGAGGACGAGTTCGCGGTGGCGATTGTGGGCACGCGGCGCGTCACGCCGTATGGGCGGCAGATCACCGAAGAGCTGGCCGCCTTCCTGGCCGGCAATGGCATCACAGTGGTTTCCGGTCTGGCGCGCGGCGTGGACGCGGTGGCGCATCAGGCCGCGCTGCGCGCCGGCGGGCGGACGGTTGCAGTGCTCGGCTCCGGTGTGGACAAGATCTATCCGCCCGAGCATCGCCAGCTGGCCGAGCAGATGATGAAGCAGGGCGCGCTGGTCAGCGATTACGCGCCGGGCACGCCGCCCGAGGCGGCCAATTTTCCGCCGCGCAATCGCATCATCTCCGGGCTTTCGATGGCGACGGTGGTGGTCGAGGCGGGCGAGACCAGCGGCGCGCTGATCACGGCCGAGTTCGCGGCCGAGCAGGGACGCGAAGTCTTTGCCGTGCCGGGCAGTATCCTTGCACCGCAGAGCAAGGGCACGAATAAACTTATCCAGCAGGGGGCCCAGCCGTTATTGAGTGTGAATGACATCATGCAGGCGCTCAACTTGACGCGTGTGGGCGTGCAAAGGGCCGCGCGCAAGGCCCTGCCGGCGGATGTGGTGGAGGCGCAACTCTTGAGTGCGCTGGGCGACCATCCCGTCCACGTGGACGAACTGCGGAATCAGACCGGCTTGCCAATTGAGAAAGTCTCCGCTACACTTACGCTCATGGAGTTAAAAGGAATGGTGCGCCAGGTGGGCGGGATGAATTACGTCTCGGTGCGCGAATCGCAGGCGGATTATTCTGCATGACAGACATTCTCGATCATACCTACGCAATCATCATGGCCGGCGGCGGCGGGACGCGGCTGTGGCCGGTCTCGCGCCGCGACCGCCCGAAGCAGATGCTTCCGTTACTGGAAGAGCATCGAACTTTATTTCAAACAACCGTCGAGAGGCTGAAGGGATTGCTTCCGCCAGGGCGGATTCTGGTTGTGACCGTGGCGGACCAGGCGGCAGGTTTGCAGGAACAGGCTCCTGAGATTCCAAAGGATAATTATCTGATCGAGCCGCAGCCGCGCGGGACCGCCTCTGTTGTGGGACTGGCAGCGGTGGCAGCCCTCCAGCGCGACCCGCAGGCCGTGATGGCCGTCCTGCCCGCCGATCATTTCATCCGCAACCGCGACCTGTTCCACCTGTTAATCCGAGTGGCAGTGGATGTGGCCGAGAAGAATTATCTTGTCACGTTGGGAATTACGCCGACTTACGCCGCCACCGGCTACGGCTATATTCAGCGCGGCGAGCCCATCCCGGAACGGGTTGTTTATCCTGTCTATCGCGTCTCTACATTCAAGGAGAAGCCCGCCGAGCCACAGGCACGCGAAATGCTGTCCACGGGCGATCACTCCTGGAACTCAGGTATATTTGTCTGGCGGGCAGATGTCATTCTGGCGGAGATTGGCAGACAGATGCCGGGACTGAGATCCGCACTCGATGGGATCGCGGCGGAATGGGCGTCCGTGCGACGCGAGGAGGTCATCCAGCGCGTCTGGCCGGACCTCGAAACGGTCACCGTAGACTATGGCATCATGGAGCGCGCTGACAAAGTTGCCGTCATGCCTGCGGGCGGGCTGGAGTGGAGCGACGTCGGCTCGTGGGATTCGCTCTTCGACGTGCTCCTGCCCGACAAGGACGGCAATATCGTGTTCGCAGGTCAGCACATTGCCGAAGATACGCATAATACGCTGGTGTATGGCAACCGCGATGACCGTCTGGTTGTAACCATCGGCGTAGACGACCTAATCGTGGTGGATAGCGGGGATGTGTTGCTGGTCTGCCATAAAGATCAAACGCAGAAGGTGCGCAAGATCGTGGACGGTTTAAAGAACTCGGATCGCGAACATTACACTTAACCTCATCTTCTCCCTCCCGCCGCTTTGCGGCACCCCCTCTCTCGCACGGGACAGGGAGGGGTGGTCTGGGGAGGGGACAGGTGAGGTGGAGGTAGCATGGAAGCCTATTGCATGAAATGTAAAACCAAGCGGGAGATGAAGGATCCCGTTCCATCGTTCAACGCCCGCGGCTCGGCGGTGACCCTGGGCGTGTGCCCCGTCTGTGGGACGAAGTTGTATCGCACGGGCAGGACGCCTGCACACGAAGGCATGGCCCCGCCGGAGAAAAAGAATACCCGCGAGGGGAAGCTCGTGATTGTAGAGTCACCAGCCAAAGCCAAGACAGTAGGACGCTTCCTCGGCAAGGGCTACACGGTCAAGGCTTCGGTGGGGCACATCCGCGATTTACTCCGTTCGCAACTCTCGGTGGATGTCGAGAATAATTTCGAGCCGAAGTATCGCGTGCCGAACGAAAAGAAGGAAGTTGTCAAGGAACTGAAACAACTGGCAAAGCGGGCTGAGGAAATCTACCTCGCCACCGATCCCGACCGCGAGGGCGAGGCCATCTCGTGGCATCTGCTCGAAGCCGCGCAGATCGAATCTTCTCGGGCGCGGCGCGTCGTCTTCCATGAGATCACCGAGCCGGCCATCAACGAGGCCTTCTCGCATCCGCGCGGCATCAACATGGACCTGGTTAACGCCCAGCAGGCGCGGCGTGTGCTGGATCGTCTCGTCGGTTACAGCATCAGTCCGATCCTGTGGGAGAAGGTGCGAAGCCGCCTCTCGGCGGGACGCGTGCAATCTGTGGCGCTGCGCCTCATCGTCGAGCGCGAGCGCGAGATTGAAGCCTTCGTCCCCGTCGAATATTGGAGCATCGGCGCGGAGTTCAAGCCCGAAGGCTTGAAACAGACCTTCCTCACGAAACTGGCGCGGATTGATGATAAAGAACCCGAACTTGGAAGCGAGCAGGTTGTCCAGCCGATTCTGGTTGACATGGAAACTGCCGCGTACGCCATCACCAAAGTCAAGCGCGGCGAACGGCGGCGCAGGCCGCTGGCCCCGTTCACCACGTCCACGTTACAACAGGACGCCTCGCGCCGGCTCGGCTTCACAGCCAAGCGCACGATGGGACTCGCGCAGGGACTTTACGAGGGCCAGGATGTGGGCGAGGGCGGCACGACGGGTCTCATCACCTACATGCGCACCGACTCGACCAATGTTTCCGAACTGGCGCAAAAGGAAGCGCGCGAGTATGTGATGGGAAAATACGGCGGAGATTTCCTTCCGCCTGAACCACCCATCTACAAGACCAAATCGGCCGGCGCGCAGGAGGCGCATGAAGCCGTCCGCCCGACATCGGTGATGCGTGATCCAGAAAAAGTCAAGCCGTTCCTCGAACCCGCCATGTTCAAGTTGTATCAACTCATCTGGCAGAGATTCGTCGCCTCGCAGATGGAAGCCGCGGTGTACGACACGCTGCAGGTCGAAGTGACGGGCACAACATCCGCGCATGCGTATCTCTTGCGCGCTTCAGGCTCGGCGGTTAAATTTCCTGGATTCCTGGTTGTATATGAAGAAGCCAAAAATGAAGATGTCAAATCGGAAGAAGATGAGGAGAATGTCCGCATCCCCGCGGGCATAGCCGAAGGACAAAAGCAGGAATTGATCCGCCTCATCCCAGAACAACATTTCACCCAACCGCCGCCGCGTTACAGCGAGGCCTCCCTTGTGGCGACGCTCGAAGAAAATGGGATCGGCCGCCCGTCCACGTATGCGCCGACGATTTCCACCATCCAACAGCGCGGCTACGTCGAACGCGTCGACCGCCGCCTCTTCCCGACCGAGACGGGGATTCTCGTCAATGACCTGATGTTGCAGTATTTCCCCGACATTGTGGATTACCAATTCACCGCCCGCATGGAGGAAGACCTCGACAAGATCGCGGCGGGCAATGAAGAATGGGTGCGCGTCATGAACGCCTTCTGGGGGCCGTTTTCCGTCAAAGTGGCAAAGGCCCAGGCCGAGATGCCCATCGCCAAGTCTGGCCCCGAACCGATTGGCCGCGCCTGTCCCGAATGCGGTCGAGAACTCGTCATCCGTTATGGTCGTTATGGCAAGTTCATCTCTTGCAGTGGTTTTCCCGAATGTCGCCATACCGAACCCTGGCTGGAAAAAATCGGCGTGACCTGCCCGAAGGATGGCGGTGATGTGGTCGAGCGCAAGACGCGCAGAGGCCGCATCTTTTATGGCTGTATGAATTATCCCAACTGCGATTTCACTTCTTGGAAACGTCCGCTGGTCCAGCCCTGCCCGAAGTGCGGCGGCCTGCTGGTGACCGCCAACAAACGCGAGGCGCAATGCACCGTCTGTCAGGAATCGTTTCTGCTGGATGAGGTCATTCCTGAAAGCGCCCGCTAATCCATTTTTCTGGAGTCAACATGCTCTACCTGACAAATTCTCTGCTCGATATTCTCGCCGCCCCGCCCGCTTACCTCGATCCCGGCTCTGGCAGTTTCCTGATCCAGTTGCTGCTGGCCGCTGCCCTCGGCGTTGGCGTGGCCCTGCGCGCTTCGTGGGGAAAGATCAAGGGATGGTTTGGAATCAAACCCAAGACCGACGAGGAGGCCGAAGACGAAGATGCGGAAAAATAGGGAGTCCCTCGGCGCTTCTTTTCGGGACCCGAGTGGATTCCTGTTCGCCCGCGGCGGGACACTTTACCGACAGGTCAACCGCGCCTATGCGGAGGATTACGCGCGTTTAATGGACTCGGGCTTGTACGAGAAACTGGTAAAGGCCAGACTGCTCGTCCCGCACGAGGAAGTCTCGGTCAAGCCTGCCGAGGATGCGCTGGCTTTCAAGGTGATTCAACCGCAGCGTCTTCCCTTCATTTCGTATCCATACGAATGGTCGTTCAGTCAGTTGAAGGATGCCGCGCTGGCGACCCTGTCCATTCAGAAGCGCGCCCTCAAGGCCGGGATGTCGCTCAAGGATGCCAGCGCCTACAACATTCAGTTCCTGAACGGAAGGCCTGTTCTGATGGATACACTCTCCTTCGAGGCCTATCGCGAGGGTGAACCATGGGCGGCTTATCGCCAATTCTGTCAGCATTTCCTCGCGCCGCTGGCATTGATGTCGCATTGCGATATCCGCCTCGGTCAGTTGTTGCGCGTCTACATTGACGGCGTCCCGCTCGACCTGGCCAGCCGCCTCCTGCCCGCCCGCACCAAATTCAGCTTTGGCCTCGGGACTCACGTCCATTTGCACGCGCGCGCCCAGGTCCGCTAC
Source organism: Anaerolineales bacterium (assembly GCA_034435275.1). Lineage (GTDB taxonomy): Bacteria > Chloroflexota > Anaerolineae > Anaerolineales > Villigracilaceae > JBFMCC01. Next base: position 76,265 of record DAOTXP010000084.1, read on the forward strand.
GCGGATGCGAATGTAAAAGCCTCTGCTGTGAAACGGCAGATGAACAAAGACGCCTTCATGGGTTTGATCGAGAGCCTCGAAGCGACCGTCCGTAAACTGGCGTGGAAGCCCGCCGGCACTGAGTGGGGCAATTATTACGACATTACCAACTACAGCGATTCGGCCTTTCTCCACAAGAAAGAGGCGATCGCGGCCTGGCTGGAAAAAATCAAGCCCGCCTCTGTCTGGGATCTGGGCGCGAACAACGGCGAGTTCAGCCGCCTGGCGAGTGGTGCGGGCATTCCGACGGTTGCGTTCGACATCGATCCTGCCGCGGTGGAGCAGAACTACCAGATGGTCAAATCCGCAAAAGAGCAAAATCTATTGCCGCTTGTGCTGGATTTGACCAATCCCAGTCCCGCGCTGGGCTGGGCGAACGAGGAGCGAGATTCTTTCACTCAGCGCGGTCCTGCGGACGCGGTCTTCGCGCTGGCGCTCATTCACCATCTTGCAATCTCGAATAACGTCCCGTTGCCTCGTCTGGCCGAGTTCTTCCACGGCCTGGGCAGGTGGCTTATCATCGAGTTCGTGCCCAAGGGCGATTCCCAGGTGGATAAACTCCTGCGCTCGCGCGAAGACATCTTCCCCGATTACACCCGCGAAGGATTCGAGCGCGCCTTCGGGGATTTGTTCGCGACCCGAGACGCGATAGATGTCCGCGAGTCCCGCAGGCGGATGTATTTACTGGAAAGCCGATAGACAGACTGATTACATGTTGCTGTATAATAAGACATCGCGACCGCCTGTTCTTACTTTGTGAGCCCGGAAGGATTCATATGCGCCCGACTGCCTTGCTAAAAAGCCCACTCGTGATCGGCATCCTCGCAGGGATTCTCGGTCTCGTGTTGGGATTGGTCTACGCATGGTATATTGACCCTGTCACCTATACCGACACAACGCCGGAGACCATGCGCCTCGACCTGCAGGAAGATTATCTGCGGATGGCGATTAATTCCTACATCCTCGATCCGCAGAATACGAATGCAGCCGTTGACCACTGGCTGTATCTGGGTCCGAATGCACCGGTCCTGCTGGCGAACATTCAAGCGAATCCCGGAAAACAGGATCCCGGCGCGATCCTGGCTTATCGCAATGTGATCGAATCGGTGCTTGGACCGATCGGCGCGGAGCCCATTCAGCCTGAACCCGCGTCCTCCACGTTCAACGTGATCCTGATCGGCGCGGCGGTGCTGGCCGTGGCGGCTGTCGCGGTCATTGGGGCATTCGTCTTCTTCCGCGGCCTCCTGCGCGGACGCGCTCCCCGCACAGGCGAGGTCAGTGCGGCCATGCAGGCGCAGGAAATCAACCGTTCCGTCGAGCGCACCGATTTCCAGGCGCTGGGTTTGCAGACGCCCATTACGCAAACCATGACCACGTACGTTCTAGGCGACGACCTGTACGATGAATCCTTCAGCATCGATTCGCCGGCCGGCGAGTTCCTTGGCGAATATGGCGTCGGCGTTTCCGAGACCATCGGCGTGGGCGAGCCTAAGAAGGTGACGGCTATTGAAATCTGGCTGTTCGACAAGAACGATATCAAGACTGCCACCAAGGTGTTGATGAGTCCGCATGCCTTCAGCGACCCAGCCATCCGTTCCCGCCTCGAGGCCAAAGGCGAACTGGTATCCCTCCAGCCGCAGGGACAGATCATCCTCGAAACGGCCACCCTGCAATTGCTGGCTACCGTGGTAGATCTCGAATACGGACAGGGTGCCATGCCCGCCAACAGTTTCTTCGAGCGCATCACGCTCGAACTGGCCATCTGGCCCAAGCAGAAATAAGTTGTTTTGCGAGCATGAAGGGTAAAGGACGAAAGAAGGCGCGGGAAGATTGGTTTCTGCCCTTCGCTTTCCGCCTTCAATCCTTTCGAGCAATCCCTCACAGAGGGACTGAAACGCGGGCAACTCGAACACTGCGGGCTGCAGAGTTGCCGTGTAGGAAATAAATCAATCGCGGCGCGTCTAACGGGCGCTTCGCGGAAGGGGCCGAAACCTGGCTGCCCGCAGGCAGTCTCGGTCTTTATTCGTCAACACACGAATGGCCGATGGGAGTGAAAATAACGGGCTCAGTTTCCGTTGCCAGATATGATACATCATCCAGCATCTCGTAGTGCCCGCCGAAATAATAATTGAATATCAGACGAAAGGTGTTGACGGGAGTGATGTCCGGATAAAGCAGGTTGCTGCCGCCGTTGGGCAGGTAATAGGCGTTCAAAATTTTTATTCGTTGCGGCGAATGTGGGTAGCCATGATCGCTCTGCATCACGATAATGGGCGGTGTTGCTGAGTGTTCAATAATGGTTTGCAATATTTCGGGCATGGCCGAATTTGTATACAGGATTTGATCCCGATATGCCTTGTTATCCTGCAGGGTAATGCCGCGGAATCTCCCATCAGGTGTAAAGACGAAGGGTTGATGTGTGATAATCAAATGGGCATAGACGAACTTGGGGCCTGGCAACTCTGGCAATTTGGCGAGCGTGTCAAGCAGGTAGACGTTCTGTTGATATTGACGGTAATTGCGCTCCACAAGCATATCGCTTGTAGGCAGCCACAGTGAGACGTAAGAAGGCCAATGACTGGTAAGACTTGCGTTTGCTTCGTTGTATTCCACCAGTGGTAGAAGGGCTGTCGTGCGGAGAAAGAGATAATGGAAACTGATCGTCTCAGTCTCACGCGTATTGCCGCTTTGCAAGAAATAGTCGAAATAATATGTCGAATTAGCAATATCCAGTTGCGGGTGGACCGATTTGAAAGCAACTGTGGCGTAGCCCATTTCTTCGAAATTCTTTCGAACGGCGCTTTGCCGAATATAGGGAGTCAACTCGGCTTTAGGAAAGTTCGCTTCCGGGAATAGTTCGAAACCGAGATCCTCCAGGTAACTCATGTTCAACGACGAAGTCATCGAATAGATGGTGCGGTCGTAATTGCTTTGAGCGCATTTTGGGACGACAAACCCCATAGCCTCCAGTTCGTGAATGAAATCGCCGATATCTAGGTTATAGTCTTGTTTCAGGACGTCCTGACGGCTGTAAGCGTCGAGGATAATGTAGTACACATCGGGGAGGCTGCCGGAAGCAGTCGTAACATTGTTCGTTTGCGGAGCTGTCTCCTCAGTCGAAACAGAGGTGAGAGCCCGCTGTGCTCGTACCTGGAATATTCCGATCTGCACAAGCAGGAAAGCTAAAGATACCAGGACCACCAGATTCATGACAGACGTAGCGGATTTGGGGTTAATCCTCCTGAATAGCAATATGCCCAGGCCGAGCAGGATCACCCAAAGTGGGATGAAGTAACGATGCCGGCCAATGGGTGTGGTCTGTGCAAGGTTGAAGATGTGCCCATATGTGAAGAATAGAAAGAGAATCAGTGCTGCGAAGAGTGCGGCCTTGTTCCAGGTTTTCCATACAAGGCGCGTGCCACCGAAAATAATCAGTGTAAGGCCTACTGCAAAGACGAATGCCCGCGTGGTAGCAGAAAACACCACTTCTTCAATGTTAATTAAATACAATGCCAATGGAAAATATAACGAGAGCAAAATAGGATAAAAGGGGATCGTGGAGATTTTCTTTAGCATGAGGGACTCCGGGGGATATGTTTCCCGATTTTACTAAAAGACCTCCGAAGAGAGTCTTTTAATAATTATTGAGAAGCGCCCAACATCGAAGGGAAAATGGTGCCTTTGCGGGCCCAAAAGGGGCGAAGCAATGCCCTGCTCGGTGAAGGAGATTGCTTTGTCACCGCGCGCCCCGCAAAGACATAGCAGAACCTTTATGTATTCGAAATTAGACACTATCGATTTTTGCAGGCCGGTGCTATTCTATCTTCAAAATCTTGATTTTGGTCTTTCCACCGGGCGCCTCCACTTCCACCACGTCCCCGGCGCGGCGGTCGAGCAGGGCGCGTCCGATCGGGGATTCGTGCGAGATCTTCCCGTTGCGCGGATCGGCTTCCTGCGGGCCGACCAGGTGATAGGTCTCGGGCGGAAACGATTCCTCCTGGATTGTCACGTGCGCGCCGACGGTCACCGTGTCGCTGTGGGCGGCTTTTTCGATGACCACTGCATTTCGGATGATATATTCCAGTTCCTGGATGCGGCCCTCGAGGAAAGCCTGGTCCTCCTTGGCCTTGTGGTAGTCGGCGTTTTCGGATAGGTCGCCCATCTGGATGGCGGAACGCAGGCGCGCGGCCAGCGCCTCGCGGCGCGGGCCTTTGAGTTCTTCGAGTTCGGCTTTCAATCGGGCTAGGCCTTCGGCGGTCAGATAGGTGTCGGCCATAACTTCCTCTAAGGTTTCTCTGACGGGTTGAACAGTTTTTGGTGTTCTTCGGTCGCGTAGCGGTCGGTCATCCCGGCGATGTAATCGCAGATGGTGCGCTCAAGTCCGCGCGTCGGGATCAGTTTTTGGATGTGTTCGGGCAGGGAGGCGGGTTCGGCGCGGTAGGCGGTGAACAGGTCCGAGAGGATGCGCTCGGCCTTGACCTGCATCCGCACGACGCGGTGATGGCGGTACATGTTGGCATACAGGAAGTCTTTGAGTTCGCGGTTGCGCCTCTGCATGTCTTCGCTGAAACCGATGACGTTGTATTTGAGTTTCTGCACGTCCAGCGCGGATTTTGCCCTGCTCTCGCGCAGGCGGGCGTCTGTGGCTGTTACGAGGTCGGTGACTTCCATCCCGATCAACTGGCGGATCATGCGATGGCGGGCGATATCTTCGAGGTCGGGGCCGCGCCATTGCGTGTTCTCGGCCAGGATTTCCCACAAGGCAATGCCCTCCAGCATCTTGGGAGTGATCATGCTCGAACGCAGACCATCGTCGAGGTCGTGCGCGGTATAGGCCAGTTCGTCGGCCACGTTGCAGATCTGGGTCTCGAGATTGCCGCGCAGTTCGGGGCTGTAAGCCGAGGCGTCGGAAATGTCATATTCCGATTCGTGCTTGACGATACCCTCGCGCACTTCCCAGGTGAGGTTGAGACCGGGGAATTCGGGATAGCGTTGTTCCAGTTCAGTGACGATGCGCAGGGACTGTTTGTTGTGGTCGAACCCGCCGAAGTCTTTCATCAGGCGCGCCAGGGCGGATTCGCCTGAATGGCCGAAGGGCGGATGGCCCACATCGTGGACGAGGCAGATGGCCTCCACCAGATCCTCGTTCGCGCCGAGGGCGCGGGCGATGGTGCGTCCGATCTGGGCGACTTCGAGGGTGTGAGTGAGGCGCGTGCGGAAGTAATCGCCCTCGTAATTGACGAAGACCTGCGTCTTGTATTCGAGGCGGCGGAAGGCGGTGGTGTGCAGGATGCGATCGCGGTCGCGCTGGAACGCGGTGCGGTACTCGGGCTCCGTGTCCAGATAGGCGCGGCCTTTGGTATCACGGCTGCGCATGGCATAGGGCGCGAGGCTCTTGTCTTCGATCTCTTCGAGTTTCTGGCGAGTGTAGTACATATCCTTTTTTGAGCCGCGAAGAAAATAAGACCGCGAAGCCCCCTTCGAGCCGCGAAGGATTCTTCGCGGGCTTCATTCCTTCGCGGTGGAACGTGATGGGGCGAGTGGGACTTGAACCCACACGGGCTTGCGCCCAGCGGTTTTTAAGACCGCTGCGTCTGCCGATTCCGCCATCGCCCCGGTGGCATCATTTTACTCGAAGAGGGGATTCCGTCAAGCAAGCCCGCGTCTATCCCTGACGATGAACGGGAGATACAACAACAGGCAGGTGACCAGTCCGATGAGTTCCATGTGGATGATGTAATACGGCCATTCAGGGAGCAGATCCAGCAGGCTGGGCGTATCAGGCTTGGCGTTGATCATCAGATAGTTACTGCCAATGGCCGAGTTGACAAAATAAACTGGAATCATGTAAAGGTTGATTCCGACCACCACTCGAAACAGGGATGTCCATGTCGGGCGCATACCTTCGACGAGGGTCATGTAGATCGGGCAGGTGAGTAATAATCCGTGCGTGGTAAAGGTTTGAAAGAATCGAAAGTGGGGAAATCCGTATATGCCGAGGTCGGGCGTTGCGAGATATTGAATCGCGCCGCCGATGCCCAGAAAATAAGCGAATTCGTAGAGATATTGATTCTTTGTGATCAGCAGAACGCCCGTCAGCCAGATGAGCACACTGCACAGGTGAAGCGGCAGGACGGTCTGGATGGTCCACAGCCCGTTGAAGACGTTCCAGAGATGCCAGGCGATTTCGGTGCCCCACATGACGCCGAGAAGAATCCAGCGCGCGGTCCGTTTTGTATGTTCGCTGGTGGACTTGAATCGCAGGAGAAAGAGATTGAGAATCAAAAGCGCGCCCAGCGCCCCGAAGTGGGCGGGACCGAAGAGCTGGAACGGCGCGCCGTGGTAATCGGCCGTGAAGTATTGTCCCATTGACTTTGTGTTTGAATTATAGGTGTGTCGTGATTAAGTTGCAAACGTCATCCTCATGTGCCCTTCGACTTCGCTGTGCCCCGCTCAGGGCGATGACAATGATGATTTCGACATGGATGGTTAAACAAAAAATCGGCTGTGAGAGGCCGATTTTTTTTCTCGCGTCTGGCGGTCCCGACGGGATTCGAACCCGCGCTCTCGGCCTTGACAGGGCCGCATGTTAGGCCGCTACACCACGGGACCATTGTGTCAACAGCGGGCGAGAGTTTACCACACGCAGGAACGAGTGTCAATACGCGCCGCCGGTATAGCGCGCGGGATCGGTGGGCGTTTGCCCGCTGGGATCGTGAACGTAGACCCAGTCGCCTTCGACGGCCCAGTTGAACAGCCAGTGAGAGTCGCCAACCGACAAATTGACACAACCATGCGATTGTGGATAGCCGAAGCGCGTGCGCCAGTATGCCCCGTGAAGCGCGCGTGCGCCATCGAAATACATTGTGTAGGGGACGTTGTCCAGATAGTAGAAATCGGCCGGGTCGTTGTTGCGCATGGTCTCGGTCTCTTTTTTCTGGAAGATCTGGAACAGGCCGGGGCGCGTCCAGAAAGGCTCCAGCCCGCTGGCGATCATGGTCGCGAAGACCATCTCGTAATTGTCATAGACTGCCAGGGTCTGCTCGGCCAGATTGACCTCGATCCAGCGTCCGTTGGCCACACCCTCGGGCGACGTGGTATTCGGTGTAACTTTGGCGACCTTGCGCGCTTCCACCCATTCGTCCGGGCCGATCATGTCCCAGTCCACGCCGTCGGCCTGGATCGTGCCATAGACCTGAATGATCTCGAACGGATAAACAACCTCGCCAGTTTCAGGCGTATTGTAGCCCGGCGCGCGCTTGACCGGGATTTGCTCGAACGCCCAGGCGAAGGCATTGCGCGGCGTGGAGCGAAGAACGACGCCCTGAAAGTTGGATATTTCGGAGACGCGCGCCCCCTTGCCGGGAATCCAGCCGCCGGACTGCAGGAGATAATAGATGCCGTGACCGGTGTCCACGCGGTCAACATATGAGACATAGACGAAGCCCGGCATAAAGGATTGCGCTCCGCTCGTCTCGCCGGGCGCGCCGACGATGGGCACGTAATCCTGGTCCAGTTTAAAATAGAAATAGGGCAGAAGCGTGAGGGACGGATCCGGCCTGGAGATCGGGAGCGGGCGTGTGGGCAGGGTCAGGCCAAACTGGGCCAGGCGCGTGTAATACGCGGACGGTCCGAGCGGGAGGCAGTCGTCGGGCGGGGCGAGATAAGCGCCCGGGGCGCAGACCACAGCCCCATCGTCCGGCTCGGAGGCGGGAGGGGGTTCCTGCGCGGCGGCGGGAGACGATGTCAGGGTCAATGCAATGATGAGAAGTAGCGGGAGCAATCGTTTCATTTTTCTTTCGAGCTCGGGGATTATAGCATGTCTGCTTAACGCTTTTGTAAATGCGGGGATTTGCAATAGTTTCTGGTCAACTTGACACATTGACATGCCTGTGCTAAATTAGCATGACTAAAAAATCTTGCTTATTCGGTTTGGCCGGGTTGGGCAAACCTTTTAAGGAGGGCAGCCTTGTCCAAGTCACGCACACAGCAGATGGTAGACCGCCTGCGGGAACTTCAGGCTTCTTCTCCCGATATCGAGGCGTCCGCCGTCGTCAGCGTTGATGGTTTGAGCATTGCCTCGGCCCTGCCGCAGGGGGTAGAGGAGGATCGCGTGTCGGCCATGTCGGCGGCCATGCTTTCGCTGGGCGAGCGAATCGCGACCGAATTGGGGCGCGGCTCACTGGAGCAGGTTTACATCAAGGGCGAGAAGGGTTACGTTGTGCTGATGTCGGTCGGTCAGGAGGCCGTTCTCACCGCCCTGGCGCGTGAGCAGGCCAAGCTCGGTTTGATCTTTCTGGATATGCGCCGGGCCGCGGAAGACCTCTCGAAATTGATCTAGTGGAGTCTGTATGAGTCCCATCCAAAAAAGCGGTTTGGCCTATCCCAACAAGTTTGGTGTGATCATGGTGCGCGCCCTGGAAGAGGTGATGGGCCGCAACGGATTGAACGCGATCTTGAACCTGGCGGGGTTGAGCCAGTACATCGAGAGTCCCATGCCCGATAATTTGGAAAAGGGATTCGATTTTGCGGAAGTGGCCGCCATCAATATGGCGCTCGAGGAGATGTACGGTCCGCGTGGCGGACGCGGCCTCTCCCTGCGCGTGGGGCGCGCCATTTTCGCGGACGGCCTGCGCAATTTCGGCGCGCTGGCGGGCGTGGGCGACCTGGCTTTCAAGGTCCTGCCCCTGCAGGCCAAACTTCGCATCGGCCTGCCGGCCGAGGCCAAGATCTTCTCCCAGATCAGCGACCAGCACAGCACTGTGGAGGAGCGCGAGAACGAGTTCGTGTACACCATCCACAAATGTTCGGAATGCACCGGGCGTCACGGTCTGGACAAACCCGTCTGCTTCATTGCCACCGGCATCTTACAGGAGAGCCTCAAATGGGTCTCGGGCGGGAACGAGTTCCGCGTGAACGAGGCCAAGTGCATCGCCATGGGCGATAACGTCTGCGAATACGTCATCCAAAAAGAGCCTTTGTCCTGAGTGGGGGGATTGTGTCCAGTGCCAAGCCAAAAATCCTTGTAGTTGAGGACGACCTCGACGTTGCAGAAATGCTGAACGCGTATTTCAGCGTCCAGAGTTACGATGTGTTCACCGTCAACTGGGGCGAGGACGGAGTACGCAGCTGTCAGACGATCCACCCCGACCTGGTCATCCTCGACATCCGCCTGCCCGACATTGACGGTTACGAGGTCGCCCGGCGCCTGCGCAGTGACCGCCGCACCGCGGACGTGCCGATCATCTTCCTGACCGAGAAGCGCGAGCGCGAGGACCGCCTGCAGGGCCTGGAACTGGGTGCGGACGATTACATCACCAAACCCTTCGATGTGCAGGAACTGCGCCTGCGCGTGCGCAACGCCCTCAAGCGTATGAGCCAGGGATCGCTCACCAACCCGGTCAGCGGACTGCCCGAGGGCGCGCTGGTGGACGAACGCTTGAAAGCCGTTCTTGAAAAGCACGAATCCGCCGTCCTGCTGGTCTCGTTCGAGAACCTGGACAACTTCCGCGAAGCCTACGGCTTCGTCGCCTCGGACGATGTCCTGCGGGCGGTCAGCATGATGCTTCAAAACGCTGTGCGCGAATCCGAGGGCGGCGATTTCCTGGGCCATATCGGGCCCTCCGAATTCGTGCTGGTGCTCGATCCTGCCCGGCTGACAGAAATGGAACAACGCGTGCGCGGCCGCCTCGAACAATCGGTGGATTACTTCTATCCCATCAGGGATCGCGAGCAGTCGAAGAAAGATCCGAAGCGGCTGACGGTCAAAACCGCCTCGATGATTGTAAAAGCAGGAAGTTTCAACGCCGTTGATAAACTGAAGATGGAGTTACTGCGGCTGAAGCACTAGGAGCCATTTGCACATCACGGTCATTACCCCAACGTATAACGAAGCGGAGAACCTGCCCCGGCTGGTCTCCGCTTTATTTGCGCTTCCGCTCGATCTGAGTCTGCTGGTCGTGGACGATAACAGCCCCGACGGCACCGGTCAGATCGCGGATGAGCTGGCGCGCCGGCACCCCGGACGGATTTCCGTCCTGCATCGCGAAGGCAAACTTGGATTGCGCACGGCCTACCTGAACGGATTCACCGAAGCCTTGAAGACAAAGACCGACGCACTGGCTCAGATGGACGCGGACTTCTCGCACGACCCATCCGCTCTCGTGGAAATGGCCTCCCGCCTCGCCTCCTGCGACGTGGTGATCGGCTCCCGTTATATACGCGGCGGCGCGGTGGACGAACGCTGGCCGCGCTGGCGCAAGGGACTCTCCGCCTTCGGCAATTTCTACGCCCGCACCATCCTCGGCTTCCCCCTGCGTGACGTGACCACAGGTTACCGCCTCTGGCGGCGCGAGACAATTGAAGGCATGCCGCTGGATCGCATTCAAGCGAATGGTTATGTCTTCCTGGTCGAGATGGCTTACATTGCTTATTGTCTTGGATACAAGATTATCGAGTCCCCGATTTATTTTGCAGACCGCCGCTGGGGAAAATCGAAGATGTCGTTTCGCATTCAGGCCGAGGCGGCGTTACACGTCTGGCGCGTGCTGTGGGATTGCCGCGATTTGAGAAGACTGGGGATGAGGGCGCGGGTGGGGAAATGAGTGAGCGGATGCCGCCGGCCGGCACCCAGCCGGCGTTGCACGCCTGCCGGCACTCTTTCACCGTCCGCCAGTACTGCCCCGGCGGGCAGGTGCCGCCGCCTCCCCCGCCCGACCCGCAACAGGAAAAGGTCACTTTTTTGACGTTGTAATGGCACTCGCCCAAACCGGTGCAAATGTAATTGTCCACAAAGGTCCAGCCGTCGCAGTGGTCCTGATCGATCTGCTGGCAGACGTAGCTTTGAAAAGTGTCGCCGGTTTCGCATATTCCCACACCAGTTACACGGCAACTATTTGTGACTTTCACCCGGGTGTCATCCTGACACTCGGCGCTGCCGCCGCAGCCGTTGGCCGCCCACACCCGCCAAGGGTTAAACTGAAAGACTGTTATCAGGATACTGGCCAAGCCAATTAATCCGCCGCTCCATTGCATAACATCATGGTAGTACGAAAACCCAATGATTTCAACCTTAAAGATATTAATATTCTACTGGCCAATGCAGATTAACACCTCCGGAACATGCCTCGGGCTCAAACCGTCTTCAAACCAGAACCGCACTCCATCATAATATTTCTTAGTATAATCGCTATAATACTTCTTCATGTAGGGATCATCTTCAAGAAAATCTGAAGAAAGGAACACGAGGTCCCCTAACTTGCCCTCCCCAAACATTTGCCGAAGCGCTTGAATGGTGAGCTGATCGCTCTCAATATAAAACTCCTCCCACATTGACTCGTTAAGTTTGTCTCTTGTCCCAAAAACAATCCTGAATTTAAACGGCACCAGTTCGCGGCTCTCATTAACCGTAACCATGCCCGCCCTGACGTCAACGCCGCCGCTCTGGTCAATAACGATT
>DAOTXP010000085.1:0-2161 GCA_034435275.1 Anaerolineales bacterium
GCGTCGCCACCAAGTACTACCTGGCCGGAGCCTCTCGCATCGCGATGAGGAAGAATGGTACACTGTATTACATGCTGACTGACCACCTGGGTTCCACCAGCCTCACCTTGAACTCCAGCGGAAGCAAGATCGCCGAGTTGCGTTACAAGGCGTGGGGTGAAACGCGTTACACTTCTGGCACTACCTACACCACCTACCAATTCACCTCCCAGCGCAACGAGACCGCCCTCGGGCTGTATTTCTATAATGCAAGATGGTACGACCCTTCATTAGGCAGATTCACCAGTGCAGACACGCTCGTCCCTGGCGGGGTGCAGGGCTATGACAGGTACGCGTATACCAGCAATAATCCTGTCCGATATACAGACCCAACTGGACATAAGTATTGTCTGAAAGATGAAAAATGTGACGACAATATCCTTTCAGGTTCTGGAAAAGATTTCTTTAGAGAATATAGGGGTTATTCAGCTCAAGAACGAAACGTACTCAGAAAGTTATACGAGAATGGAGGTGCGGATGCACAGCATGGCGTCGAGTATATATTGTCTCATAGCATTCATATAGAAGTAGATACTGGTTGGCAATCTGGGTTTGGTTCTAGAAGCGGTTGGTTTGATGAGGCCACTAATACGGTAACATTGAATTATGAATACCTTGGTAATTTCGCCAATAACAATAATCGTACTTTATCAGGCCTTACTCCATGGGGATATTCAATCATTATCCATGAGGCCCTACACATAGAGCAGGGGTCGGCATTGTCACATTCTGTGGAAGGTGAAAGATTAGCTTGGCAGGCTGGCCTACGGGTTTATGAGAATCTTATTCCCCCAGATCAACATCAAAGAGAATTTGCCCCTGGCGCCGACTACCAAAATATCTTGGAAGCTACAACCCCGAGAGGCTTTCTCGATGCTATGTGGGATCCCTTTTATACATTTTCAATGCGAATTTTCTATCCAATGTACCCTGAGGATGCATTGTTTCCTAACTGTGGCAGCGGTGGATATTGTCCTCCTTTGGCAGGCCAATAGGTTATTTTAAGAAAATAAGGAAGCCTATGAAAATCCTCAACACCCTACAAAAATTTTTGGTTCTTGCGCTCATTAGTAAATTGCTTTTAGCGTGCAATGCTTTCAGCAATCAGCCGAATATATCGGCACCCGGGATCGCCTATGTGACATCCAGAGGAAGTCCAAGAGCTCAAAGTCTGGCCTGGTCACCAACAGATGCAACCAAAATACTGGTGAACGCAAGCAATGTTTCGAACCATACTTCGCAAGTATATATCCTGGATATTTTAACAGCGGAGAAAACTCCATTGGTGGATACAGATTATGGTTCTGTGGGGGGAGCTTGGCTGCCCGATGGAAAGCAAGTTATTTTATCAGTGGAAGGAGCTACGAAAACATTCTCACAAGCGGGGTCGTGGATAATGAATACCAAAGACAATTCCTTGCAATTCTTTTCAGGAAAGCGCGGTATTGTCTCTTGGTTACCGGACGGAAATACTCTTATCCTCCTGACGAAAGATTTCAATCCGCCACAAGTATCGATTTACTTAATGAACATTCAAACAAAAGAAACGAAATTGATTTACTCCAACCCCAAGGCGATAGTTTTTTCGGGATTTTCCCTATCGCCAGATGGGAAGTACCTGGTTTTCTCGCTTGATTTTAACGATTCCAGCGCCATAACCGATCTTTATATTCTAGATGTGCAAACTGGGAATGTGAGGCAGCTTACACAGGATGGGGCTAGCTCTGGTCCGCAATGGTCGCCTACTGGGGATTTGATCGCATATGTGAAAACAAACAGAGTCGACAATGAAGCCAAACATTCATTACATCTTATTCACCCGGATGGGACCTGCGATGTCGAAATTCCAAATTTGGACTATGCGTTCTCGCCTACATGGTCTCCAGATGGAAGAAAAATTGCATTCCTCAGCGAGGATGGCATTTATGTTTTAGATATAGACAAGGTTTTTGAGAGAGATGTTTATGAGGATCTTTGCCAGTAAAGAGTATGCCCTCGGCTCATCCTGGCGGCACGACCCCTCGACACGGCTTCGCCAGTCAGGGCAACGCCTACACCAGTTACCAGTTTACCGGTCAGCGCAATGAGACCGCCCTGGGGCTGTACTTTTACAATGCCCGTT
>DAOTXP010000086.1:0-5877 GCA_034435275.1 Anaerolineales bacterium
AGTCCTCCCGCGATGTGCATGAGACAGCCCGAATCAGCCACGACCAGCGTGGGCGCTTCTGTCTTTTCGAGATTACTGATCTTGCGTTTTAAAAACTCTGCCGAGAGTTCGGGATGTTCAATCGAGAATATCCCGCCGAAGCCGCAACAGTCTTCGGCCTCGGGCAGTTCACGGATCTCCGCGCCGCGCACGTTTGCCAGCAGTTCTTTTGGCTGGCGGTCCACGCCGAGGCCGCGATGCAAGTGACAGGTGGGATGATAGGCCAGCGGCCCGTCCCAGCGCGCGCCGAGGCGCCGCCCTGAGCCTGTCGAAGGGTTAGTCACGCCCAGTTTGTCCACGAGATATTCGGTGAATTCAAAGGTCCGCGCCGCCAACGCCTGCGCGCGCGGTAACCAGATGGGATCGTCGGCGAACAACTCCGCGTAGTTATGTCTCAGCATGTGGGCGCACGAGCCCGAAGGGATGACAATATCGGGCAAGACTTCCGAAGTCTTAAGAGACTTCGGAAGTCTCTCGAACACGCGGATGGTGTGCTGGGCGATGGGACGCGCCTCGTCGCGCAAGCCGGCGTTGAAGTTCGGCTGTCCGCAGCAGGTCTGGCCGCGCGGGAAGTCCACGGTCACGCCGAGGCGGGAGAAAACGTCCACGACGGCCTCGCCAACCTGCGGGTAGAACGAGTCGACGAGACAGGTCACGAAGAGTTGGACGACGGTCATGCGTCCATTGTATTGCAAATTCGCGTGTTGTGTCAGGTGTAGATGGGCTTGTGGTATGATTGCGGCGCTATGGCCGAATTTCATACGAAACTTCCCAATCATTTCGACCTGCCGCGCCGCATCGCGCGCCTGGGCGAACTGGCCTACAACCTGTGGTGGACGTGGCAGCCGGATGCCACGCGCCTGTTCGCCCGCATCGACTCCGACCTGTGGGAACGGCTGGCGCATAATCCAATCACATTTCTGCGCGCGGTCGGGCGTTCCGCGTTGAACGCCTCCACACAGAACAAAGATTACATGGCCTCGTATAATCAGGTCTTCGCCGCCCTCGATCAATATCTGGCACAGACCGATGCCTGGGCAGCGCGCACCTATCCTCAACTGGCGCACCATCCGATTGCCTATTTCTCGATGGAGTTCGGCCTGCACGAAACCCTGCCCATCTATTCGGGCGGTCTGGGCGTGCTGGCGGGCGATCACCTGAAAGAGGCCAGCGACCTCGGCCTGCCGCTGGTCGGCGTGAGTTTTCTCTACAAGCAGGGTTATTTTTCACAACACATCACGGAGGATGGCTGGCAGGAGGCCCACAACAATCCCATCCCGATTGACGACCTGCCCTTCCTGCCCGTGTTGGATGAACATGGCGAGCCGCTGACGGTCCAGGTCGAATTTCCCGACCGCGCCGTAACCCTGCGCATTTGGGAAGTGCGCGTCGGGCGTGTGCCTCTATATTTGCTCGATTCAGATGTGGATTCCAATTCCGCCGCGGACCGCAGTCTGTCGGCACGGCTGTACTGGAGCGACCTGAACTTCCGTGTCGGTCAGGAAGTGTTACTGGGTGTGGGCGGTGTTCGCGCTCTGCGCGCCCTGGGATACAACCCGGGCGTCTGGCACATGAACGAGGGCCACGCTTCATTTCTGACCCTGGAACGGGCGCGCGAACTTGTGGCCTCCGGTTACACCTTCGCGGAGGCAGCCGAAAAGACGCGTGCTGGCAACATCTTCACGACGCACACGCCCGTCCCGGCGGGCAACGACGAATTCCCGCTGTGGCTGGTGGAGAAACACCTGGCGGCCATCTGGCCCGAACTCGGCCTGACTCGCGACCAGTTCATGGATCTGGCGCGTCACCAGCAATCCTGGGGCGAATCGTTCAGCATGGGTGTATTGGCCCTGCGGTTTTCGTCGGGGCATAACGCCGTCTCCGAATTGCATGGCCGCGTCTCGCGCCGCATGTGGCAGTCGCTGTGGCCCGACCGCGACGAGGACGAAGTTCCGATCACTCACGTGACGAACGGAGTCCACACCGCCAACTGGATGGCGCGCCGCCTGCGCCTGTTATTGGATAAGTACCTGGGTGAAGATTGGCTCGACCATCTCGATGAACCCGAACTGTGGGACAAAGTGGATGCCATTCCCGCGGAAGAGTTCTGGGAAGTGCGCATCCACCTCAAACGCAGACTGGCCTTTTATCTACGGGAGCGCGCCCGTGAACAATGGTTGAACGATGGCGTACATCCAGTACAGGTGGTGGCCTCGGGCGTGCTGATCAATCCCTATTCGTTGACCATCGGTTTCGCACGCCGTTTTGCCACCTACAAGCGCGCCGGACTGGTGATGAGCGATGTGGACCGCCTGCTCGAAATCATCAACCGTCCCAACATGCCGGTGCAGATCATCTTCGCGGGCAAGGCGCATCCCGCCGACGACCCCGGCAAGCAGATCATCCAGCACATCTATCGCACGGTCAAAAAGGCAGAGACTGGCGGGCGTCTGGTTTTTCTCGAAGATTACGATATGAACCTGGCGCATTACCTTGTTCAGGGCGTGGACGTGTGGCTGAACACGCCGCGCCGCCCGATGGAAGCCTCGGGCACTTCGGGTATGAAGGCGGGACTGAACGGTGTGCTTAACTTTTCCGTCCTCGACGGCTGGTGGCGTGAGGCCTACAATGGCAGGAACGGCTGGGCCATTGGCGACGATGGCGATCCTTCGACCGGCTCAGGGCAAAGCCTGGAAGGGGAGGCGCAGGACGAGGCCGATGCCGAGAGCCTGTACACCACGCTGGAGAACGATATCATCCCGCTCTACTACTCACGTGACGCGCGCAATGTACCTCTCGAATGGGTTGCCCGCGCCAGGGAAGCCGTCCGCACGATCACGCCGCAGTTCAGCACGCGGCGCATGCTCAAGGAATATATCGAACGTCTGTATTTGCCCGCTCTGCCCAAAGTGGAAGATAAGAAACCCAAACGCAAGAAGAAATCGTGATGTCGGATATTTTGCTCTCTTCCTCTGCCTGGCTGGCGGCGCTGGGCATTTTCGCCCTGCGCGTCGCCGACATGACCCTCGACACGCTGCGCCTGTTGTTCGTGGTGCGCGGCAAAAAGTGGATCGCTTGGGTGCTTGGCTTTTTTCAGGCGGGCATCTTCGTCTTCGCGATTACCACCGTATTGAGCAACCTGGACAATCCGTTGAATTTCATCGGGTACGCGGCGGGCTTTGCCACAGGCAACGTATTGGGCATGTGGATCGAGGAACGGCTGGCCGTGGGACACATCCGCTTGAACGTCATCAGCCCGAAACGCGGCGCGGCGATTGCCGCGGCTTTGCGCGAGGCAGGTTTTGGCGCCACAGAGATTCGCGCCCGCGGCAAGGACGGGACAGTTACGCTGTTGAGTGTCAGTGTGCTGAGAAAGGACGCGGCGCACGCGAAAGAGGTTGTCCACGCGGAGGATGAGGAGGCCTTCGTCACGGCGGAGGATGTACGTCCGTTGCATCGGGGATTCTGGCGCGGATGAAACTGTTCCAACGCACGCCTGAAATCGAAGTGCACGACCTGGCCGCCAGACTCGCCTCGGACGAGGACTTTGTGTTGTTGGATGTTCGGGAAGACTGGGAATTGGGAAAGGCCCGCATTTCCGACGCGCGCCTCGTTCACGCGCCGATGAGTCGACTGTCAGTGCAGGGGACAGCCGCTTTGCCGGGACCAGCTCAGAGTCCCGAAAGAAGCGTGTACGTTCTGTGCCATCACGGAGTTCGCAGCGCGCAGGTGACCGAGTGGCTGGTCCGCAACGGCTGGAAGAATGTCTTCAGCGTGCGCGGCGGCATAGACCAGTACGCGCATGAAATTGATCCGAGGGTGGGGTTCTATTGAGTTTAAGGTTGCATGTTGAAAGTTCCAGGTTAACGAAGAAGGTTGGAGCAACTGCCTCCAACCTTCAACTTTCGACCTGCAACTTTCAACCTATTTGAACACGAACCTTCCATTCTTGTAGAAGGGCTGTCCATCCACGGTGATCTCGCTGTCGGTGCGCATGTCGCAGATCATGTCCCAGTGGATGGCGGACTTGTTCTTCGAGCCCGTTTCGGGATACCCCGCGCCCAGCGCCATGTGGAACGTTCCGCCGATCTTTTCATCGAAGAGAATCTGGCTGGTGAAGCGGCTGATGTCGAAGTTGGTGCCGATGGCGAACTCGCCCAGGTAGCGTGCGCCCGCGTCGGTTTCGAGCATCTTGAGCAGGAACTCCTGATTCTCTTTGGCCGAGGCCTGCGTGACGCGCCCGTTGCTGAAGGTCAGTTCGACGCCGTCCACCACGCCGCCGCCGTAGATGGCGGGATAGGTGAAGCGCACCCAGCCGTTGACCGATTCTTCGACCGGGCCGGTGTAGATCTCGCCGTCGGGCATGTTGTACATGCCGGTGGAGTTCATGAATTTGCGGCCCTTGACCGAGAGGCTCAGGTCCACGTTCGGGCCGCGCAGGACAACCTGGTTCTTGCCGGCCATCCACTTGACAGCCTTCTCCTGCTCTTTTTCGATCTTTCTCCAGTGGGCGATTGGGTCGGCTTCGTTGGCGTGCACCGCGCCGAAGACAAAATCCTCATATTCCTTCAGACTCATCTTCGCTTCCATTGCATAACCTTCGGTGGGATACAGCGTGGTGACCCACTTGAAGGTGCCTTCCGCGCCGCGGCGGAACTGGGCTTCGGTCATGGCGGCCAGCGCCTTGCCGCGCCGTTGGATGCGGGCGGGGTCGACGCTGCTGAGGGCGCGCGTGTTGGTGGCGGAATGGATGCGGATGCGGCTCTCGAACTGGTCGTAGGCCATCTTCATGAACGGGTGGATGAAATCGAGCTGTTCTTCGTTCTTCGCGTGGCGGAAGAACAACTCGTCGTTGCCCATCATGCCCGACCAGTCCCAGATCAGCGGCAGGGGATAGGCGCCTTTTTCGAGGATCTGGGCGTAGAGTTCGCGCACCAGCGGCAGGGCGGCCGGGGTGGCCTCGAGCAGGACGCGGTCGCCGGGTTGGATGCGGGCGGAGTGTTCCACCAGCACTTTTGCAAAATTGACAATTCGGGAATCGGTCACAGGGTTGCTCCTGAGAAAAAAAATCAAAACCTTGCGAATTATATCATGCGGTATACTCCCTCCCATGAAACAGCTCCTTCAAAATGTCAAAAACGGAAAAACCACAGTGGAAGATGTGCCTGTCCCGACTCCGCAGGAGGGACAGGCTCTTGTAAAAATTGCCGCGTCGCTCGTCTCCGCGGGCACCGAGCGCATGATCGTCGAATTCGCCGAAAAGAGTCTCGTCGGCAAGGCGCGTTCACGCCCGGACCTTGTACGCCAGGTGCTCGACAAGGCAAAGCGCGAAGGACTCCTGCCCACGGTCCAAGCCGCCTTCAATCGCCTCGACCAGCCGATGACGCTGGGTTACTCCTCTGCGGGCGTGATCGTCGCGCTGGGGAAGAATATGCACGGCTTCAGGGTCGGCCAGCGCGTGGCCTGCGCGGGCGCGGGGTATGCCGTCCATGCCGAATACAACCTGGTGCCGCGCAACCTGCTCACGCCGATTCCCAAAGATGTGGATTTCGAGTCCGCCGCGTTTACCACCCTCGGCGCCATCGCATTGCACGGTTTCCGTCTTGCCGAACCGCAACTGGGCGAGACGGTGGCCGTGATTGGCTTGGGACTTTTAGGATTATTGACGGCGCAAATGGCCGCGGCCGCGGGATGCCGCGTCCTGGGAATCGACCTCGACCCGCGGCGCATCAAGCTCGCCGCCTCGCTCGGACTGGAGGCGGCCGCGCGCAAAAATGCCGTCGACTCATCTGCCGCGTTCACCGCCAGCCGCGGCTTCGACGCGGTCATCATCTGCGC
>DAOTXP010000087.1:0-11713 GCA_034435275.1 Anaerolineales bacterium
CGGCGGGCATCGCTCTGACTCACGAGGAGATCGAATCCGCTTTGGATAATTACTACAAGTTTGCAGGCTGGACCGCCAACGGCGTGCCGACCCGCGAGACTCTGAAGAAACACGACATCGAGTGGGCGGCGGAATACTTACCATCGTAACTGGTAAATAGTAATTGGGGATGAGGTGAGCCGCCTCATCCCCAATTCTCTCGTTGCGTCTTCTTCAACATCCCCTCTAAATGACCAATTACCAATTACCAATTACCAATTACCTTCCTGAAAGAACCCCCCATGCCAGAAAACAAGCTATACTCCGAAAACTTCCCCCACATGACCCCCGCGTGGACGCGCATCTTCAATTTCGTTGCCGACCGCGCCGAAGGCTCATATATCTACACCGATGACGGGCGCAAACTGCTCGACTTTACCTGCGGCATCGGCGTGACCAACACGGGGCATTGCCACCCCAAAGTGGTCGAAGCGATTCGCGAACAGGCTGGGAACTTCATCCACGCCCAGGCGAATATCGTCATCCACAAGCCGATGCTCCAACTGATCGAGGAACTGCGGAAGATCACGCCGCCCTCGATTGACTCGTATTACTTTGCCAATTCAGGCGCAGAGGCGCTGGAGAACGCGGTCAAAATTGCGAAGGTCGCCACAGGCAGGCAAAACGTCATCGTCTTCAGCGGTTCGTTTCACGGGCGGACGCACGCCACCATGGCGCTCACCACCTCCAAGACGATTTACCGCGCAGGCTTTGCTCCGCTCATGGCGGGCGTGTACGTCGCGCCGTTTCCGTATGCCTTCCAACTCAAAATGACTGAAGAGGAAGCCAGTCAATACGCGCTGGGACAGTTGGAACACCTGCTCGCCTCGCAAACCGCCCCGAAGGAAACCGCCGCCGTCATCCTGGAAACAGTCCTTGGCGAGGGCGGATACATTGTCCCGCACGCATCGTTTATGAAAGGTCTGCTAGAGATCTGTGACAAACACGGCATTCTGCTTGTCCTGGATGAAGTTCAGTCGGGCTTTGGGCGCACGGGCAAGTGGTTCGCCTTTGAGCACTTCGACATCGTTCCCGACATTATGACCGTTGCGAAGGGCATTGCTTCAGGGATGCCGCTCTCTGGCGTCTTCACCCGCACGGACATCATGAAGAAACTCGATGTCGGCTCCATCGGCGGCACGTATGGCGGGAACGTCATCGCCTGCGCGGCGGGAGCCGCCACCATCCGCGCGATGCGTGAAGAGAAAATGCTCGAAAATGCGACGGAACGCGGCATCCAATTGATGACGGGACTCCACAAGTTGCAGGAGGAATATCCGCAGATTGGCGATGTGCGCGGCAAAGGCTTGATGGTGGGGACTGAATTTATCGTCGAGGGAAGAGCCGATAAAGCCAAACCGCTCGTCAAGGAAATCATCCACAAAGCCGAAGAAAAAGGGATGCTCCTGCTCTCCTGCGGCACCTACGACAACACCGTGCGCTGGATCCCGCCGCTGAATGTAACAAGCGAACAGATCAATGATGGGTTGAAGATTTTCGGCGAAGCGTTGAAGGAGACTGTAAAATAAGTTGAAGCCTCGTTGGTTGAGCAGGGGTGGCGATTGTCCGCCCCGTATCGAAGCCACCTGTAACAAAAGCAATTATTGGATTCTGAATGGAGTATAATAAGCGCGCAATCAGTTTTACTGGATGATTACACGGAGCAAGGAACATGAAAACAGAAGCGCAGACAGATTTTGTGAAAGCGATTGCCGAGATCGCGGCATCAATTCCCCTGTTGCGAAGGAAGCAACTCTACGAATACGCGCTCTTTCTCGAATCGAATCCCCTTCCCGCCGAAGAGACTCTGGAAGCGATTGCCGAAGACGAAGCGCAATGGGATCAGCAATTTGCCGCAACGGATGACGATAAACTCGCCGCGTTGATCGCATCCGTGGAAGCGGAAATCAACAAGGAAAAGCCGCAACCGATGTTCGATGACGACGGGGAATTCGTCGAACGCAAATGAAGGCGCAGACAACCAAATCCTTTTGGAAGCGTTATTGGGCATTGCCGCCAGAGATTCGTCGAAGGGCACAGCAAGCCTATACGATTTGGCAGGACAATCCAGCGCATCCAAGCCTGTTCTTTAAACGAGTCAAGGAAAGCCAGCCGCTCTATTCAGTTCGCATTGGATTGGGATACCGCGCGCTTGGTTTGCTCAAAGGTGATACGGTCTCGTGGTTTTGGATCGGCACTCACGATGAGTACGACAAACTTATCAAGTGAAACCCTGCCCCGGAATCCCCCGCTGAGTGTGACCGCCGAGCAGGTCAATGATGGGTTGCGTATCTTCAGCGAGTCTTTGAAAGAAAGCGTGTAATTCTGTCGAAAGTCGAGGGTCAAACGTCAGGGGCTTCGACTTTCGACGTTTGACTTTTGACGCGTTGAAACCATGACAAACACACTCGATAGAGACAAACTCACCCACCTCCTCCAATCCGAAGAACAACTCTTTCACAAAACCCATCCCAAATCCTACGAACTCTACCAGCGGGCGCGCAAATCGCTGCACGGCGGCGTGCCGATGCTGTGGATGATTCGCTGGGCGGGTTCGTTTCCCGTATTCGTCAGGGAAGCCAAAGGTGCGCGCTTCACCGATGCGGACGGCAACTCCTACATTGACTTCTGCCTCGGCGACACGGGCGCGATGACGGGTCACAGCCCCGACGCGACCGTCGAAGCCATCAACGAGCAAATTCAAAAAGGCATTACCCTCATGCTCCCGTACGAAGATGTCATCTGCGTCGGTGAGGAATTGCAACGCCGCTTCGGTCTGCCGTACTGGCAATTCGCCCTCACCGCCACCGACGCCAACCGCTTTGCCCTGCGCATGGCGCGGCTCATCACGGGACGCCCCAAAATCCTCGTCTTCAACTACTGCTATCACGGCTCGGTGGACGAAACCTTCATCACGCTCGACGAAGAAGGCACGCCCATTCCGCGCCCCAACAACATGGGTCCGCAAATTGACCCGCGCCTCACCAGCAAAGTCATCGAGTTCAACGACATCGCCGCGCTCGAAACCGCCCTCTCCGCCCGCGATGTCGCCGCTGTCCTCGCCGAACCTGTGATGACCAACATCGGCATCATCCACCCCGAACCTGGCTACCACGACGCCCTTCGGGACATCACCCGACGCTACGGGACGTATCTCATCATTGACGAGACTCACACCATTTGCGCGGGTCCTGGCGGATACACCGCCTCACACGGACTTCAGCCTGATTTCTTCACCCTCGGCAAACCCCTCGCTGGAGGCGTTCCCGCCGCGGTCTATGGTTCCACCGAGGAAGTCAGCCGCGCCTTCGCCGCCAAACTCGCCATTGATGACGCCGACGTGGGCGGCATCGGCGGGACGCTGGCGGGCAACGCCCTCTCGATTGCGGCGATGAAAGCCACGCTTCAAAATGTGCTGACCGAAGAGTTCTACGCCAAAGCCATCGCCCTGCAGGAAAAATTCACCGCGGGCGTGGAGGGCGTTATCCAAGAATTCAACCTGCCCTGGATCGTCAAACGCCTTGGCAACCGCTCCGAATACTGGTTCCGCCCGACCCCGCCGCGCAACGGAGGCGAAGCCCATGCCGCCGTGGATCACGAACTCGACCGCTACATGCACCTCTACTCGCTCAACCGCGGCATCCTGATGACTCCATTCCACAACATGGCGCTCATCTCGCCCGACACCACTGAAGCGGATGTGGAGTATCATACGAAGGTGTTTCGAGAAGCAGTACAATCCCTCTTTGACTGATAAAATCTTTCAACGCGGATTGCGCGGATTCGGTGAATTTCGCAGGAATACTTATGCCGTTGATTGCACATACGAAGTTCATCATCGTCTTGGATCAGGTTTTGCCGAGATCGTTTACAAAAAGGCAATGATCATTGAATTGCGCTCGCGTGGACGTAAAGTGGAAAAGGTGATTTTGGAACTTATTCAAAACGGAACCTGTCCCCGAACCCGTCAGTGTATCCCCGCGGTGGGTTCACACCCCGAGGATACACTGACGCCGTATCATCCCGCAGCGAAGCGGAGTGGACGGCCCAAACAAGGACATACTAATAACGCAAGCCGTTGTCCCGCTCTAATCAATTCATTGCCCAACAATATCCGGCGCGCTCGATAAAGATAAAGGCGAAGTTTCCAACAAGGAGGCAACCATGAGAGTTAACCTGTCCAAACGCTTATGGTTTCTTTTTGTGTGGCTCTTGACCGCCTGCAGCCCACAAACAACGCCCACGCTTCCCTCTACTAGTGGGATCGCCTTCACTGCGGAGCGCACGGATCTGCAGGCAGGTGAATGTACCGTCCTGCACTGGGAAGTCACCGTGGGCTTCGGCGTTACCCTGGACGGACAAGCGGTGGAGAAAACCGGCCAGAGGGAAGTCTGCCCGACCGAGACGCGTGCCTACGAATTGAAAGTGGATGTCGGCGCACATGTCGAAACACGGACAATCGAGATCGCCGTCGGCGGCGCGCCCGGCCCGGGGAGCAGCACCCAGCCTCCGGTCACGCCTGAACCGCCCGCCTATCAACCCGGTTCCTGGGTACGGTTGGGAGGTCCTCCCGGCGGCCTCGGGTACGATATCCGCTATAACTTCGATAACCCGAACATCTGGTACGTCACGGATAGTGGAAGCGGCGTGCATGTCAGCACCGACAACGGCCTGACCTGGCAGCCCAGCAACAACGGCATCCCATCCACCAGTCCGACCAACGACTATCCCCCCATTTTCAGCCTGACGGTTGACCCGCACAACTCGCAAATCATCTGGGTTGGCACACTGGATAGCGGCCATATCTACAAATCCACCGACGGCGGCCATACCTGGCAGGAACGCGACAACGGCATCGGCGCCGGCCTCCAGTACGATCTGCTCTCCTTTCGCGGCTTCACCGTTGACCCGCGTTCATCGGACATCGTCTATGCCATGGGCGAGACAACGATTGAAAACGTGGACGACCCGCAGGGACTGCGGCAGCAAGTCGGCGGCGTCATCTACAAGACCACGAACGGCGGCGAAAGTTGGGAGTTGCTCTGGTATGCCGGCCCACATACCAGCCTGACGCGTTACCTGTGGATGGACCCGCGCAACCCGGATGTGATGTACGTCTCCACCGGCATCTTTGACCGATTCGCGGCCGGCGGACGGCTTCCGCAAATCTTTGCCTGGGAGGGCGGGCTGGGCGTTCTCAAGTCTACCGACGGCGGCAAGACCTGGCGCGCCCTCAACGAGGCCAACGGCTTGCGGATGCTGTACATCGGCAGCCTGTACATGCACCCGAAAAACCCTGATATTTTGCTGGCGGCGGCCGGTCATTTGATTAACGGAACACTCCTGGGGGAATGGAACGCGCGAGGCGAGCCGATCAGCGCCGGCGTCTATCGCACCACCGACGGCGGCGAACACTGGACGCAAACGCTGGTTCCCGCCGAGTGGGTGTCTTTCACCGCCGTGGAACTTTGCGAATCCGACCCGACCATCGGTTATGCGGGCAGCGAAAAATCCTTCTACCTCACCCGCGATTCCGGGCAGACCTGGGAACTGGTCTCGGGCGCAGACAAAATGTGGGGCCCGCCCGGCGTGGAGGCAGGCTGGCCGATTGACTTGCAATGCGACCCGCGCAACCCGGCGCGCGTCTTCGCCAACAATTATAACGGCGGCAACTTCCTGAGCGAAGACTATGGCCGCACGTGGGCCAACGTCAGCGACGGTTACAGCGGGGCAATCGTCTTCCGCGCCGAAGTGGATCCGTTCGACCCGGCGCGGGTCTACGCCGCCGGGCGCAGTGGGATCTGGGTCGGCACGGACGGCGGCTCGCGCTGGGACGGACTCTATTACCCTCCGCCGGATTATCCCGTGCGCGGCATCGAATGGACCTTCGTTGCCGCCGACCCGTCGAAACCCGATCACATTTTGGGAGGCCATGCCCCGCTCCTGGAATCCTTCGACGGCGGCCTGTCGTGGCAGTTGCGCTGGGAAAACACAAGCGGCAAGGCGGTTGGGGCGGTCAGCGTGGCGGTCTTTGCCCCGTCCGATTCTCTAATGGTGTACGCCGGGCTGGCGCAAGACGCCTGCATCCGCTTCCATGAGGTCATTCCGTGCGATGTCGGGGGCGGGGCGCTTGTCTCGACGGATGGCGGGACCACCTGGCAGTCCTCCACGGGCGGCGAACTTGGGGAGGCGGCGGTTTACGATATTGCCGTGGACGATTCCGATCCCAGCCTCGCTTACGCCGCCGCCGAGAGCGGGCTCTTCCAAACGGACGACGGCGGTTCCACCTGGAGGCGCCTGCCGGTCACCTCCGAAAGCGAGCGTCTCCGCTCTGTGGCCATTGACCCCTTCGACTCTCAGCATCTGCTGGCGGCTGTGGACCGGCGCGGCATCTTCACCAGCCGCGACGGCGGGCGAACCTGGCAAGACACTTCTCCCGGCTTGGAAGCGAACAACTCGATACACGACATTGTGTTCGATCCCGTCCGGTCGGGGATGGTCTATGCCAGCGATCGATTCAGCGGCGTGTACCATTCTGAAGATGGCGGAGCGCCGTGGGAAAAAATCAACGACGGCTTGTCGAATCGCTGGGGGTTGGGCCTGTCCATTTCATCGGACGGCGAGCATCTGTATCTGGCGACGCACGAAGGAGGCGTCTTCCGCCTCGATTTGAGCGGTCAGCCGCCCGCATCTTCCCTGGACCCCGAGCCGGGCGCGCCGACCTCTGCAGTTTCACGCCTCCCTATCTATTATGCGGGTGCAGCGCTGCTTCCACCCGGACTGCTTCTCCTGCTGCAATGGAGGCGCAAACCCAGAAAGTGAGTCGGCGATGAAACGTGCCTTCTTGAGGTTAGCTTGGCTTTTTCTTCTCGCGGCTCTCGGATGCCAACCTGCAGAGCATCCAACCCATTCGGGGTATGACCTCTCTGGAATCGTTGTGGATGAAGAATATCATCCCATAGCGGGCGCGGTCGTGCGCGTCAAAGCGACGGACCGATCCACCACTAGCGATGAAAACGGAAGATTCGCATTCGTGGATGTGAAAATTGAGGAGCCGGTTCTCATCACTGCCTGGGCGCCGGGTTACTACAACAGCGGCGGCGAGCAAGCCTATGCTTCCGGCGCAAACGATGTGGGGATCATCCTGAAAAAACACACCGAAGAAGACAACCCGGCTTACCCGTGGGTCAGCGCTTTCGCCAGCGCGGGAGAAGAGGGCAATTGCGAGAACTGTCATTCCACCCTCACCCCTATCCCCTATCCCACGGGGAGAGGGGAATCATTGCCCTTCGATGAATGGCTGCTCGACGCGCATGCGCAATCCGCTGTCAACCCGCGTTTCCTTAGCATGTATCTTGGGCAGGACCTCAACGGCAGCCAGAGTCCGCCCACCCGCTATGGCTACAACCGCGACTACGGACGCATCCCGCTCCGCCCGGACCTCACCCAGCCCTACTTCGGTCCCGGCTACAAACTGGATTTTCCCGATACAGCCGGTAACTGCGCGGCCTGTCACGCGCCCGCGGCCGCTATTGACAACGCCTATGCAACCGATCCGACTGCTTTGACCGGTGTGGAAGCCGAAGGTATCCCTTGCGACTTCTGCCACAAGGTTTGGGATGTGCGCCTCGATGCCGCTTCCGGCCTGCCTTTCGCCAATATGCCCGGGGCGCTGTCCTTCGAGTTCCGCCGCCCGCCAGAGGGGCACCAGTTCTTTGCCGGTCCGTTCGACGATGTGGCCCCCGGCGAGGATACCTATTCCCCCCTCCAGCGCCAGAGCCAGTTCTGCGCGCCATGTCATTTTGGGGTCTTTTGGGACACCACCATCTACAACTCTTTCGGTGAATGGCTGGAGAGTCCCTACAGCGCCCAAGGAGGAAAGACCTGCCAGGACTGCCACATGCCGCACACGGGGGCGACGTATTTTGCCCTTCCCGACCAGGGCGCGGCAGCGCGTAACCCGCAGACCATTTTCAGCCATCGGATGCCCGGCGCAGCGGATGAAGCCCTGCTCCAAAACGCTGTCGCCATGACAGTGGACGCCCACCGCGAGGGAGAGAGAATCATCGTCTCTGTGACCATTGTCAATGACCAGACCGGTCATCATGTCCCGACCGACTCCCCGTTGCGACAGATGATCTTGCTTGTCTCCGCGACCGACGAGCAGGGGCAAACCCTTTCCCTGCTGGAAGGCTCGCTTATCCCTGAGTACGGCGGGGTGGGAAACCCCGAGCAGGGATATTATGCTGGCTTGCCGGGCAAAATCTATGCCAAAATCCTGATGGAATTGTGGACAGAAATTTCCCCCACTGGCGCGTACTGGAATCCAACGCGCGTTGTCAGCGACAACCGCCTGGCTGCGTTCGAGTCGGATACCAGCGTTTACGTTTTCGATGCTTCCGAAGTCTCGCAAACTTCGGAAGCGTCCGTACATGTCATTCTGCTCTTCCGCCGCGCCTTCAGGGAATTGATGGATCAAAAAGGCTGGAACGTTGCAGACATCGTGATGGAAGAGGCGACGATGACCCTCCCCTGAAAGGGCGCTTGATTTTCGTAAAAGAACGTGATCGTAATATTTTACGGACGGGGTGATGTGGTTGTATAATTGCCGCGCGAAGGAGAAATGGCTCATGCAAATCTGGCGTGTCAACGCACGCACGCACGAACTCACGCGCGAACCCGTCCCCGCCTCCTGGCAGCGGCTCGGCGGGCGCGGACTGATCGCCCGCATCCTGCTCGACGAAGTGGACGCCAAGACTGACCCCCTCGGCACGGGCAACAAACTCATCTTCGCGCCCGGCTTATTGGTGGGGCACATGCTCTCCTCCACAGATCGCATCTCGGTGGGCGGCAAGTCTCCACTGACGGGCGGGATCAAAGAATCCAACGCAGGCGGGCGCACGGGACTCCACATGGCGACCATGGGTATCCATGCCCTCATCATCGAAGATCAACCGCAGAACGAAGGCTGGTGGGTGTTGCATCTTTCAATAAATGGAGCGAAATGGGAACAGACCTTTAGGGTCTCTGAAGACCCTAAAGGTCTCGTTGGTCTGGGCGTTTACGCCTCGGCGGAAAAGTTGATCGAACGGTATGGCGATAAAGTAGCCATTGCTCTCATTGGTCCCGGCGGTGAAATGCAAATGAAAGCGGCGGGATTTCAGAATATTGACAAAGACCGCGTCCCTTCGCGTATCAACGCCCGCGGCGGGCTCGGCGCGGTGATGGGCTCGAAGCGTATCAAAGCCATCGTGTTCGATAACGCCGGTGGACAGAAACCGCCCATCGTCAACCCTGAAGCGTTCAAAGCCGCGCAGAAGGATTACACCAAAGCGGTGATGGAACATCCACAGTCCATCACCTATCGCGATTACGGCACAGCGGCGATGACACAATTGACCCAGCGCTTCGCAGGAATTCCGGTGCGCAACTTTTCGCGGGGAACATACGATCAGGTGGAAAAGATCGGCGGGGAATCATTGCGCGAATTCACACTGACGCGCGGCAAGCCCTCCGACCCGTCTCATGCCTGCATGGCGGGCTGCGTCATCAAATGCTCGAACATCTTTGGCGGGGAGGATGGCAAGGTCATCGTCTCGCCGCTCGAATACGAGACTATCGGCCTGATGGGTTCGAATCTCGACATTGACTCGCTCGATTCAATCGGGCGGTTGAACTGGCAAGTCAATGACTTGGGGCTGGATTCCATCGAGGTCGGCGCGGCGCTCGGCGTCGCCGCGGAGGCGGGGCTGGTGAGGTGGGGCAGCGAGGAAGACGCGCTGAAGTTGATTGATGAAATCCGCAAAGGTACAGAGTTGGGGCGAGTTCTTGGCGATGGTGCGGTTTCCACTGGAAAAAAATACAACATCGAGCGCGTTCCTGCCGTGAAGGGACAGGCCATGTCGGCTTACGAACCGCGCTCCATCAAAGGCACGGGCGTGACCTACGCCACCACGCCGCAGGGCGCCGACCACACCGCGGGCCTGACCATCCGCGCCCAGATCAACCATCTTGACCCGAACGTCCAGGCCGACGTCTCGCGCAACGCGCAGCTCAATATGGCCGGCTACGACACCCTCGGCGCGTGCATCTTCGCGGGCTTCGGCTACGCCGCCACACCCGATTTTGTCGTGAAGCGTTTGCTTGCGGCACGCTACGGCTGGGACGATTTACCCGATAATATTCTGCAGGAACTTGGGAAACAGACGATCAAAATGGAGCGCGAGTTCAACCGCCGCGCGGGCTTCACGAAGGAAGACGACCGCATCCCGAAGTGGATGACGAAGGAACCCCTGCCCGAAAACGGATCGCTCTTTGACGTCAGTGAAGAGGCGTTGGATACGATCTTCGATGGGATCGAGTAAATTACGGTCACCCTAACCAATCATCGCGCCGAGCGGAGGCTTTCGGATTCGTTTCCACCTCTCAATCTGCGAAACCTGCGCGCGATCGCCAGTTGATTGGGGAACATGCTCGCGGGCATCATCCGATACAGCCACCACACGATACGCGCCGTTGCAGGGAAGACGATCATTGCCTTGTTCCTTTCGACCCGGGCCAGGATTCGCCGGGCGGCTTGTTCCGCCTTCATCAAATTCGCGGGCATCTTTCTTAGCATTTCCTCTTTCGGCGCATTCAACACGGGGGTCGCCTCGAACATCCCGGTCTGGACGTAGCCGGGGCAGACGAGGCTGACCCGAACGCCCAGGTCCGCAGCCTCGGCGCGCAGGGAGAGTGTCAGTCCGACAATGGCGTGTTTTGTGGTCGAATAGGGGACATTGGTGGGGAAGGGAAGCAGTCCCGAAAGCGAGGCCATGTTGACGATGTGCCCGTGTCCCTGCCGGACCATGAGCGGGTACGCGGCCGAACAACCGTGGATGACGCCCCAGAGATTCACATCCACCACGCGCTTCCATTCCGCCATCGGGATGTCGCGAAAATCGCCTGTAACGCTGATCCCCGCGTTGTTGAACAGGTAATCAATTGGACGATGTTCGCTGACCTTCCCCACAAGTTCATTCATGCTGGCTTCCTCGGCGACATCAACCTCCTCTGCCTGGGCGCGGCCGCCGGATTGTAAAATTTCGTCAGCAACAATCCGCGCCCGCGACAGGTCAATATCCGCGGCGACGACTTCCGCCCCGCGCCGCGCCAGTTCGAGGCACAATGCCCTGCCAATCCCAGATGCTCCGCCGGTGACGATTGCAACTTTTTTGTCGAATGGGTTCATGCTGGCCTCGCGATCTGCAAAGTAAAATCCGCGCCGAACGCGCGGATTGGATTATACTGACCCTGAGCCACCGGTGGGATTTGAACCCACGACCGGACGATTACGAATCGTCTGCTCTACCAGCTGAGCTACGGTGGCTGGCTCATGGAGCGGCGGGATTATATAACATTCCAGACAATCTCGCAAGTTTTTAGCGTTTCGCGTCGTCTAATCGTCGGTGGACGGAAGTTCGATGAAAATTGCCATGCTCTCCTACCACACCTGCCCGCTGGCCACCCTCGGCGGCAAGGACACGGGCGGCATGAACGTCTACGTGCGCGACCTGACGCGTTGTCTCGGTCACATGGGCGTTCACGTGGATGTGTTCACGCGCTCGCAGGACGAGCATGTCCCGCACGTGGTGCATGAGTTGGGTTACGGAAATCGGGTCGTCCACGTGCCCGC
>DAOTXP010000088.1:0-2258 GCA_034435275.1 Anaerolineales bacterium
CCGCGAGAGTCCTTTGCCTTTGAAGGTCCAGTTCAAGACCAGATCAATCTTTTCTTTGGGATATTCGAGCCTCTCGAACACGTCCAGCGCCGCGCTGGCACAACGCACTGCGGCCAGTTCCGGCGCGGTGACCGCCCGAAAGACCCCGAAGGAGAAAGGTAAAAACGGCACAACGCACTGCGGCCAGTTCCGGCGCGGTGACCAGAAGGATTCGATCCGCGGAATCGAGGGCGGCCAGGGTCGTAGCATTGAAGTCATGGGGAAGATCGAGCAGGATGTATTCGAATTGCCGATGCAGGATCTCCAAGACGCCCTGGACCTGCTCTCCTTTCAGTGCCTCGGCCTCTTCGGGACGACGGGGCGCCGCGAGAACCTGGACGCCCGATTCATGCCGCAGCAGGACGCGGTGCACGACCTCCGCGTCGATCTCCCCGGCGCGGATCGGAGCAAGGTCCCCCCAGCTGTTTCGCAGGGGCATGTCCAGCATGAGGGCGCTCTGCCCGTTGACCAGCGCCAGGTCCACCAGCGCAACGGGATAAGACCAGACTTGGGCAAAGCCGATAGATAGATTAGCCGCCAGCGTGGAGACGCCAATGCCGCCCCGCAGGGAAAATACAGCGAGCATCTCGCCCCGTGTCTCAGCGGCCGCTGTTTCAGACGGAGCCGCCCGGCGCAAAAGTACCTTGACGCGCGCGAGCAGTTCCTTCGGTTGGAACGGCTTGGCGATGAAATCGTCCGCCCCCGCTTCGAAGGCCTTCAGCCTTTCATCCAATTCGGTCAGGCCGGTCAAAATGATAATGGGGATATTGGCTGTGTCCGGGCGCTGGCGCAGGCGGCGGCACAGTTCGTATCCGTCCATGTCGGGCATCATCACATCCAGAATCGCCAGCGATGGTTGCGCCGGTCCGATCGCCGCAAGCGCCTCTTCGCCGTTGACCGCCGCGGCTACCTCGAAACCGTCGGCCTTCAACACCCCCGCCGTCAGTTTCAGGTTCATCTCGTTATCGTCAACCACGAAAATTCTTGTGCTCATGCTTCAACTTTCGAATACCAGTATAGTGAATATCGCCTTTTTTTCCCTTTCACAAACATTACGAATTTACTTGCATTATTGAAAGCCATTGCAATCATCTGTTAATGGAGAAATTTCATCAATTCTCTATAATAAACTCATGACCAGAATCCTGGTTGCGGACGACGACCCGCTGGAGCGAAAGATTCTTTCTGCCGTGCTGGAAAAAAACGGGCATGCAATGATCCTGGCGGAGAACGGCAGGCAGGCCTGGGATCTTTTGCAACAGGAAAAGCCGCGCTTCCTCATCACAGACTGGTCCATGCCTTCCATGGATGGCCTGGAGTTAGCGCGCACAATCCGCGCCGCCGACTTGCCCGGGTACATCTACATCATCCTGCTGACCGCCAAGAATCAAAGCAATGACATTGTGGCCGGTCTGGACGCCGGGGCCGACGATTATCTGAAAAAGCCATTCGACCCGCAGGAATTGCTGGCCCGAATCGCAGTTGGGGAGCGCATCCTGCACCTGGAGGATAACCTGAAAGCGACACTCTCGAAATTGGAGCAGCAAGCCATGTACGACAGCCTGACCAACGTCATGAACCGCCGCGCCATCTACTTGTTCGCCCAGGGGCAGATCGAACGGGCGCGCCGCGCAGGCGATCCTTTCAGCCTCGTCTTCCTGGATATTGATAACCTGAAAAACATCAACGATCAACACGGTCATCTTTTCGGGGATGTCGCCATCAAAGCCGTGGCGCGGATTCTCCAAACCAGCAGTCGTCCATACGACGGTGTTGGACGCTGGGCCGGCGACGAATTTGTGATGATTCTGCCCGGCGTGGATGCCGTCAACGCACACAAAATTGCGGACCGCGTCCTTCAAAGCGTGAACCATCAAAGCCTTCCCTTAACAGACAAATCCGAAATGAAGATCAGCCTGAGTGCTGGAATCGTTACCATCACCAAAGTGATTAATTCGGATCACATCCTGGATGCGCTGGTTGACAGCGCCGACGAGGCGCTCTACCGCGCCAAGCGCAGCGGCCGGAATCAGGTGCAATTCAACGTTATTGCCGCAGAGGCATCATGAGGTACTTATGACGAACAAAGACCGGGCGTCCCGCCCCAATGTAGCAATAACCTATATGTGGATCGGAGCATTATTCGGCGTGATTCCGGCCGCCCTGTCCACTCTGCTGGGAGTGGCGGTGGAGAACCTGCCATTATCTTTCGAGGCCAT
>DAOTXP010000089.1:0-1907 GCA_034435275.1 Anaerolineales bacterium
GTTGAATCTGCGCCCAGAACGAGGACAGGTTCATGATGGGGAAGAGAAAATTGTCGAGGCTGAGGATGAAGAGATACCACGCGCCCGCCGTGATCAGTCCGCGCGCAATCGAGAGGCCGCCTGCATAGATCAAAATCGCAACGAACACGCCGCCCATGGCGTTGAGCACGGGAAAGACGAGGGAGAGCACAAAGCCGCGTCGGATGTTGACCTGATAGGATTGCTGGTTGGCGCGGTCGAAGGTCTCGAAGATACTTCCCTCTTGGCGGAAGTTCTTGGCGATGGAAATGCCGCTGACGGTCTCCTTGATGGCCGCGTTTACGTCGGCGGTGGCCTGCATGCCGCGGCGCGTGATGCGGCGCGCCAGCGTGCGGAAGCCCATGGCCAGTCCAAAGACCACCGGCAGGAACGAGAACATCACCAGCGACATACGCCACTCGGTGCGGACGAGGATGACACCGAGCAAAACAGCCTGAAACACCTGAGCGATGATGTCTGTGAGGATGACGACCAACTGGCCGAAGTCTGTCGTGTCGGAGGTGATGCGGCTGACGATACGCCCGGAGGAGAACTGGTCGTAGAAGGAGAGGTCGTGATCAGCGGCGGCGCGGAAGGCGCGCGTGCGCAGTTCGAGTACCACGTCGCCCACCGCGCGGACGGTGAGACTGCGCCGCGCCCAGTTGACTCCCCAGTTGGCGACGCCGATGACGAGCATTCCCAGCCCGACGAGGCCGATGGCGGGCAGGGTCAGTTGGGAGGCCAGCAGGTCCACCACGCGGCCGACGAGGATGGGAAGAGCCGCGGTGGTTGCCGAAATGGCGACGACCAGCACCGCCACCAGCGCGAGGCGGCGCGCCTGTGGTCTGAAATAGTCCGCGATGCGGCGCGCCAGCACGCGGTCACTGTACTGACGGTCATATTTTTCGGGGTTGAGTCCGGCGAAGAAGCCCATGGGTTATCGGTTGGTGGTTGGCAATTGATTGTTGGTGATGAACAAAATTCGATATTCGTTATTCTCGAAATATCCTCGAATACGCTTCCGATGTTTGCATCAGTTCCTCGTGTGTTCCGATGGCGGCGATGCGGCCCTTGCGAAGCACAATAATCAAATCCGCCCAGCGGATCTGCGACAGGCGATGCGTGATGATAAATGTGGTGCGTCCCTTCGACGCGGCCGCGATGGCGCGTTGGATCTTGTCCTCGGTGGCGCTATCAATGGCGCTGGTCGAATCGTCCAGGACCAGGATGCGGGGGTCCGTTAAAAAGGCGCGGGCCAGTGCCAGGCGTTGACGCTGTCCGCCGGAGAGGGTCACGCCGCGCTCGCCGATGACCGTCTCGTAGCCGTTCTCGAATTCCATGATGAATTCGTGCGCCTGCGCGGACCTGGCGGCGGATTCGATCTCCTCGCGCGTCGCGCCGGGCCTGCCGAAGGCGATGTTCTCCGCGATCGTTCGGGAAAACAGGAAGATGTCCTGTTCGATGATGGAAATCTGCGAACGCAAGGATGCCAGGTTCCAGTCGCGCACGTTGACTCCGTCCACTTTCACCTCGCCGCTGGGCGCGTCGTAGACGCGGTTGATGAGTTTGACCAGCGAGGTCTTGCCCGCGCCGGTCTGGCCGACGATGGCAACGGTTTGTCCGGGCCTGACCTTGAACGAAATATCCTCGAGCACTCTTTCGCCCCTCACGCCTGTCCCCTCTCCCGCGGGGAGAAGGGAATATTCAAAACAAACATCCTTGAATTCCACTTCGCCGCGCATCTTCCCGGCAAAGCCTGCCGC
This sequence comes from Anaerolineales bacterium, assembly GCA_034435275.1. Taxonomy (GTDB): domain Bacteria; phylum Chloroflexota; class Anaerolineae; order Anaerolineales; family Villigracilaceae; genus JBFMCC01. The sequence continues at coordinate 1,782 of DAOTXP010000089.1, forward strand.
GTTCTGGTCGAGGTCGGTCTCGCGGTTGATCAGTTCGAGAATGCGGCGCGCCCCCGAAACGCCCAGCGAGATCTGGCTGTAAGCGAAAGTCGAGGCGAAGGTGGGAAATTCCAACAGGCGCAGGAG
>DAOTXP010000090.1:0-3218 GCA_034435275.1 Anaerolineales bacterium
TATGCTAAACTTGGATGCATGAATCCGCTCTCCCCCACCGCCCAAAAAATCCAGGACCTGCTGAACAAACAAGGCTACCAAATCACCGTAATCGAGCACGCCGAGTCGACGCGCACCGCGCAGGAGGCCGCCGACCGCGCGGGGTGCACGCTTGGGCAAATCACCAAGTCGTTGATCTTCAAGGGACAGCAAACAGGCAAGCCGATTCTCGTATTGACCAGCGGCGCGAACCGCGTGGACGAGAAGCGCATCACCGAATACGCGGGCGAACCCATCGGCCGCGCCGACGCGGATTTCGTCCGCGCGGTGACGGGCTTCGCCATCGGCGGCGTGCCTCCGCTGGGTCACGCGCAGGAGATGGAGACATATCTCGATGAGGACCTCCTGCAATATGAAACCATCTGGGCCGCGGCAGGGACACCAAACGCCATCTTCGAGTTATCCCCCGCCGACTTGCAGAAGATGACGGGGGGAAAGGCGGTGCGCGTAAAATGAAACGGGTCGCGTTTATATTTTTCGTCCTGACGTTCATTCTGCCAGCCTGCACGCGCAACATAGCCCAGGTCACGGATCCAACGCTCACGCTGACTGTAGACGGGCTCGAGCGGTCATATATTCTCCACGCGCCCAACTCATACGACGGAAGCCAGTCCGTTCCCCTTGTGCTCAATTTTCACGGCGGCGGAGGTGATGCAGCCAATCAGTGGCGCGTGAGCGGCTTCAATCAAGTGGCCAACCGCGAAGGATTCATCGTCGTCTATCCCAACGGGACGGGACGCCTCGGCGACAAGGTCCTGACGTGGAATGGCGGAACGTGTTGCGGCTACGCCATGGCGAACAACATTGACGATGCAGCCTTCGTCCGCGCCCTCGTGGCGCACCTGCAGGCCAATTACAACATTGACCCGAAACGTATTTATGCAACTGGTCTTTCCAACGGCGGGATCATGTCCTATCGTCTCGCGTGCGAGGCGTCGGATATCTTCGCGGCAATCGGCCCCGTGGCGGGGACACTGAATTACAAACGATGCGAACCGAGCCAGCCCGTCTCGGTCATTCACTTTCACGGCACGGACGATACCCACCTGCCCTATGAGGGAGGCTACGGCCCCGATTCCACCGTGGACGTGCTGTTTGCCTCCGTGGACGAATCGATCGGTTTCTGGCTGACGTTCGATCAATGTCCCGCCGCGCCGCAGACGGAGTCCTTCGCGGATATTCAACACGACGCTTACGCTTGCACGCAGGGAACGGCGGTGGAGCTGTACACAATTCTTGGCGGCAAACACGCCTGGCCCGGCAGTGAAGGCCCTGCCTGGCCGGGCGGGGACGAACCGACCCAGACCATTTCCGCCACCGAATTGATGTGGGAGTTCTTTGTCAGTCATCCTAAGCCGTAACGCCGTCACGGGGACGGCGTTTTAATTTGCGGCATCTTTGGCAAAGGAGTACCTGATGGGAGATTATTTCGCCTATGATTACACCGGTGCGCCATTCGAATTGTTCGGCACGGCGCACCTGATCGCGCTGGGAATCATCGCCTGCGCGGGGCTTTCAATTCCCTACCTTCGAAACGTTCTGGGGGAACGCGGACAAAAAACCTTCCGCTACGTGGTGGGGACAATACTCGTCCTCTCCGAGTTGAGTTATCACGTCTGGGCGGTGTACTGGGACATATGGACCGTCCAGACCATGCTTCCTCTCCACTTGTGCAGTGTGTTCGTCTGGTTGACGGCCTACATGCTATTCACACGCAATTACGCCATCTACGAACTGGCTTATTTCCTCGGCATCGGCGGCGCATTGCAGGCGCTTCTCACGCCCGACGCCAACCAGTACGGATTCCCTCACTACCGCGCTGTGCAGACCTTCTTCGCGCACGGACTGCTCGTGTTGATCCCGATCTACATGACCGTGGTCGAGGGCTTCCGCCCAACACTCCAGTCCTTCAAGCGCGTGGTCATCTGGACCAACCTCTACATGATCGTCGTCTTTTTCCTCAACCTGGCCATTGGCAGTAATTACCTGTTCATCGCGCACAAACCCGAATTCCCCACCCTGCTCGACGCGCTGGCTCCCTGGCCATGGTACATCCTGGAACTCGAAGTCATCGGCCTGGCGATTCTCTTTCCGCTTTACCTCCCTTTCCTGATCAAAGACCGGCGCGCCAAACGCCAGCCAATCGCAACCTGAGGCCAATCGCCCCGAGAGGAGCGAAGCGGAGACAAAGGGTAAAAGTGCAGGCCGCTTTCTTGTTTGCAATCCGACCTTTCTTATCGTAAAATCTGTTCAGACCAACCCAAAGGAGGAGCCATGGCAACAACCGCTCCAAAGACCGAATCCCGTCCGATTACCGAAGAGGCCGACTTCCTGCAAATCAAATCCGTGGATCATGTCCATTTTTATGTGGGCAACGCCAAACATGCCATGTATTACTGGTGGAAGGCATTTGGATTCAAACCTGTCGCCTATTCGGGACTGGAGACGGGTAACCGCGAGTCCGCCTCATATGTCCTCGAATCGGGACAGGCGCGCTTCGTCGTGTCCGCGCCCTACGGTCCCTCCAGCCCGCTGGCCGCGCATCACATGGTGCACGGAGACGGCGTCAAGGTCATCGCCCTCGAAGTGGACGATGTGGAAAAAGCCTGGCAGGCCACCACCTCGCGCGGCGGCAAATCCGCGTGGGGTCCGCGCGAGGAGAAGGATGACCACGGCATCTATCGCACCTCGGCCATCCATACCTACGGCGAGACCTTGCACGTCTTCGTGGACCGCGCCGATTACAAGGGCGTCTTCGCGCCGACCTACAAGCCCATCGAGAAAGAGGCAGAGACCAACGGCCTGGCCGCAATTGACCACATCGTCGGGAACGTGCAACTCGGCAAGATGAATCAATGGGTCAATTTCTATCATCAGGTGATGGGTTTTCGCCTCCTGCGCCACTTCGACGACAGGGACATCTCCACCGAATATTCCGCGCTCATGTCCAAGGTGGTGCAAAACGGAAACGGCCGCGTCAAGTTCCCCATCAACGAACCTGCGGAAGGCAAGCGCAAAAGCCAGATCGAGGAATATCTCGATTACTATCTCACCCCCGGCGTTCAGCATGTGGCGCTCATCACGGGCGACATCATCGCCACTGTGGAAAAACTCCGCAGGAACGGCGTCGAGTTTTTACGCGTGCCCGACACCTACTATGAAATGCTCCCCGACCGCGT
>DAOTXP010000091.1:0-3251 GCA_034435275.1 Anaerolineales bacterium
GAACACGCGCGGCAGGCGGGTTCGCTGGTCGCGCCCGACCGCCTGCGCTTCGACTTCACTCATCCCGAAGCGATGACCCCCGAACAGATTGAGCGCGTCGAGCGCATCGTCAACGAGGCGGTCGCGGCGGATATGGCGGTCATGCCCAGACTCAAGCCGCGCGAGGAAGCCATCCAGGAGGGCGCAATGGCGCTCTTCGGCGAAAAATACGGCGAGACCGTCCGCACGATGACGATCGCCTCGGATGAGCATGACGAACGTTATTCCTACGAACTCTGCGGCGGCACGCACCTTGACCGCACCTCCGATGTCGGCGCGTTCCTCATCGTCAGTGAGGGCTCAGCCGCGGCGGGCATTCGCCGCATCGAAGCGGTCACGGGCCGCGGGGCGTATGACCTGATCGCGAAACGTTTCAGGATGCTGAAGCACACTGCCGCGCTCCTGAAATCCTCCGTCGAAGAAGTTCCCGCGAAAGTCGAATCATTGCAGGACGAGGTTGCAGACCTCAGGAAAGAACTTGCCTCCCTGCGCGCCCAGCAGGCTCTTTCAACCTTCAACCTGCAACTTTCAAATGTTCACACTGTGAAAGATGTGCACGTGCTGGCAATCGAAATTCCCAACGCGGACGTGGATACCCTGCGCATGCTCGCCGATAAGTTTCGCGAGAAACATCCGAAGGGTGGCGCGGCGGTCCTGGCAACGGGAACAACCGTCATCGCGGTGTTGACCGAAGACCTCGTGAAGAAGGGATTGAAGGCAGGCGACCTCATCATTGCCATCGGCGGCAAGGGCGGCGGGCGTCCCAACATGGCCCAGGGCAGTCTGCCGGACGCGGCGAAGGCCGGTGACGCACTGAACAGAGTTGGAAAAGTAATAGAGGAGAAATTAAAATAATCGCGTAGGGGCGACCCATCGGGTCGCCCTTTTTGTCATAAAGCCTGACAGATATACCTCTTCGTCAGGCCTGTTCTTTTGTATAATCAGCCCAGCCACCAAAGGAAAGGAAACCTTATGTCTACCGTTCGAAAGACTTTAGTATTGACTCCCGTTCTCGCTTTTGCCCTTGCCTGTGGGTTGATCACCAAACCGATTGACGATGCCAAGAACGTCGCCGCGACTGCGGCGGCTATGGCCACGCAGGCTGCGCAATTGACCACCCAGGTCGCCCCGCTGAGCACGGTCCTGGCCAATCCCTCCGCCCTGCCCGACATTCCCGGCGACATTGGAAACATGCTGGATCCGCAGGGAGCGCCGGTTGCAGTGTGGAATGAGATTCCCGTCATGCCGCAGGCGGTGGCGGGACAGGAAATCCAGGGGCTGTATAGCTTCAAAGCCAACGCGACTGCTGAAGATGCAACCGCCTTCTATACCGCTCAACTGCCGCCGCTGGGCTGGAATGAGGAGTTCGTTGCGCCTGAAGTTACGCCTGTCCTGTTTTATACCAAAAACGGGCAGTCGCTGACCATCACGGTCACCCCGGCTGAGGGCGGCGTGGTTGTGTGGCTGGCGCTCCAATGAGCGATCCGTAAGCCTTCACATACAAGTACAAGAACCAGGTTTCGCAAAGAAACCTGGTTCTTGTATAATATCCCTGCATGAACACGCATTTGCTGGCGCTCGAAGCGCACGACGACCTCGTCTCGGTTCGCGACCGAATGTCGTGGGCCAAGACGCCGCGCATCCTCCTCGTCTGGCCGAAGGGAAAGAAGATCGCGCTTCGCCCCGTTGACTTGAAAATCCTCCAGCGTCATGCCGCCTCCCTCGGCGCGGAACTCGGGCTGGTGACGCGGGATGATCGCATCCGCCGCGAGGCCGCCGCGCTGCACCTGCCCGTCTTCGAATCCGCGGGCGCGGCCCAGCGGGAGGAGTGGCCTGCCAGACTTCCGAGGTCTTTAAGACTGCGGAAGTCTAATCCATCGAATCTGCGCGCGCAACGCGCTGAGGTGCAGGTCAATGAATCGGGTTGGCGCGCCAGTCCTCTCGTCCGTATCCTCGCGTTCGCGCTGGGCGTGCTGGCTGTCTTGACGGTGGCCGGCCTCTTCGTCCCGCGCGGACGCGTGGTACTCTTCCCCGAGTCTCAAATGCAAAGCATCGTCATCCCCGTCGTCGCCGACCCGTCGGTTTCATCTGTCTTTATCACGGGAACCATCCCGTCGCGCGAGATCCGTTTGGAAGTGACTCTCACCCGCGCGGGTCCCGTGACGGGTGCGCTGAGCGTGCCGCAAAGCGAGGCCGAGGGACTGGCCCGTTTCCGCAACCTGACCGAGGCGTCTGTCCCCATTCCCGCGGGCACGGTGGTGCGGACGCTGGATTCCCCGCCCGTGCGTTTTGTGACGACCGACGGAGGCGCGACGCCCGAGGGCATTGGTGAGACGGTGGATATTCCGATCCAATCGCTGGGACAGGGCGCGGCGGGAAACCTGGACGCGGGGAGGATTCAGGCCGTCGAAGGGAATCTGGGACTCGTGCTGGCCGTGACCAACCCCGAGCCGACGGCGGGCGGAAGCGGGACGAAGTCCCCCGCGCCTTCGGAGGCGGACCGCGCGAACCTGCGCGAGGCGACCCTGGCCGAGTTGAAATTAACCGCGGCGGACAATGCGCGCGGCGAATTGCAGATCGGCGACCTGGTTTTCCCTGATTCGGTTGTTATCAACAATATCCTCGAAGAGACCTACGACCCGCCTGCGGGACAATCCGCGACGCGGCTGACATTGACCTTGCGCGCCGAAGTGACGGTTTCATATGCCTCAGCGGACGATTTGAATCGGTTGGCAGACCTGGCGCTGACGGCTTCCCTGCCCGAAGGCTTCGTCCCTGTGGATGGGAACGACCCACTCCCCCCGCCGCTGGCCGCCCCCGTGACCGACGAGAACGGCATCACGCGCTGGCAGATGCCTCTCGAGCGGCGTCTGTTGCGGATTGTGGATGCCTTGCGCGTGCTGCAACTGGTGCAGGGGCGCTCGCCAGAGACCGCACGCCAAAATCTCATTGAAGCCTCCAATTGGGAATCTGCGCCGCAGATCACGGTCAATCCCTCCTGGTGGCCGTGGCTGCCCATCGCGCCCTTCCAGATCGAGGTGGTGATGCAATGATTTCACCGCGAAGTCGGGAAATGCGCAAAGTGGTTTGCTTCTTCGCGAAGTTCACTCATCTTCGCACTCTTTGTGTCTTCGCGGTGCAAAGGATCTCCCATGAGAATCCTTGCCGTTGATCATGGCGAGAAACGCATCGGGCTGGCCCTCAGCGACCCG
>DAOTXP010000092.1:0-12938 GCA_034435275.1 Anaerolineales bacterium
AGGCTGGTATTGACCAGTTGCAGGCCGAACACGCTCGCGCCCAACAGCATGTAGATTGCCATGCCGAGAAATGTGTTTCGCACCGCGCGCAGGTCGAACAGACTCTGCTCCTCGCGGCCGCGCGCCAGGGCAAAAGCCACCACCTCTTGAAAACCGATCCCTGCCAGCATCCCCAGCGGGATCAGCGCCACGCCCCCGCCGCGCGGCTCAGCCGAAAACGTGACTAGAATCCATAGCGGCAAATGGAACTCGCGCTTCGACAATTGAGCGATCAATCCCAATAAACCCAGCGCGGAGATGAGCGGAAAGAAGACCTCGCCGCTGAAGCCCAACGAGAGGAATACCTGTAACGCCGTAAAATCGTGCTTGCCTGTGTTCAACACAGATTGAAATGGCGCGAGCCCATGCCGCGCAATCACGGTCCCCCACCAGGGAGATGTCAGCCCGATCACGCCAACCGCCACCCACGCAGCGTTCAACACACCAGCCTTCGTCCGCCCGAAGAACAGCCACAACAGCGCGCAGGCGATGGCCGTATGCAAAGCCGTCTCAGGGTGGCTCAACACGGCCAGACTGCAAAATAGCGCGGAGAGGAAACCTGTCCCGCGCGCGGGGCGCGTGAACAGGCGGTGCGTGAAGCGGATGGCCAACAGCATGAATAACACGCCAAAGGCGCGCGTGATTCCCCCGCCCATCACCTGCCAGCCGAACGCGCCCGGGGCCAGCGCGTAGAAAACCGTCGCCAGCGCGGCTCGCAGGCGCGAATCCAGCAACTGCCGCGCCAGGAAATAGAATGCCAATATCGAGCCGGTGTTGACAATGGCAGGCAGCCAGTGGAACACTTCCAAGTCGGGCAGGCCAAACGAAGATAACAACCCTGCAACGTAAAATCCAAAAGGCGGATATGCAAAGGGGATATCAATCTGGTTATATTGCGTAAAAGCCGGGAGCAGGAATCCGTCCGCGCGCAGGTCGCGGGTCATGACGAGGAACATGCCTCCGTCGTTCAACGGGAACCCGCTCAACGTCAAAGGAATGAAGCGCACGATGGCTCCGAAGACCAGCGCGGTCAAAAGCAACAACACAGGCCAGTCGTTCCGCTTTATCGAATCCATGAATAGAATTATACTCGGTTGGGCTCGAGGAAACTTCTGCAACCCGTTCAGGGTTAAAGCCTGTAGTGTCTGAAAATCCTTTTCCAAAATTCGGAGGAGATATGTCCAAGTTTCGCCGCGGGCTGACGATCACCGTCAGCATGATCCTTGCACTCGCCATCATTTTGCCTGTGGGCGGGAATCTGTGGGTCAAGACGACCAGCCCCAAGTCCTTCCCGGTCATTGACGGGGAGATTCAAGTCGAAGGGCTGGACGGCCCCGTGGACGTGATCCGCGATTCCATGGGCATCCCGCATATCTACGCCAGTACCCAGCACGACCTGTTCTTCGCGCAGGGCTACGTCCACGCCCAGGATCGCTTCTGGCAGATGGACACCTGGCGGCACATCGGTTCGGGCACGCTCTCGGAGATGTTCGGCAAGGGACAGGTGGAGACCGATGCCTTCCTACGCACGCTCGGCTGGCGCGTCACCGCCGAGGCCGAATGGGAACAGATGGGTCCCGAGTCGAAAGCCATTCTGCAGGCCTATACCGACGGGGTGAACGCCTACCTGAAAGACCGTGACGGCACCGCGCTCAGCCTGGAATACGGCATCCTCGGTCTGCTCAGCCCCGATTACAAGATCGAACCGTGGACACCCGTCAACAGCCTGACGTGGGGCAAGGCCATGGCTTGGGATCTGCGCGGCAACCTGGGCGAGGAGATCGAGCGCGCCGTGTTGCTCAAGACCCTCACGCCCGAACAGGTGGATCAGCTTTTCCCCCTTTATCCAGACGATCATCCCGTCATCGTCAACCAGATCGGAGATGGCCCGACCGCGGTCGTCAGCCCGGCCGACCTCTCGATTCTTTCCGACGTTTCGTTGGATGCCGCTGAACGGAACATCTCCCTGCTGGAAGGATTCCTCGGCCCGCTGGGCGACGGCATCGGCTCCAACTCTTGGGCGGTCTCTGGAAAACTCACCAACACGGGCATGCCCCTGCTCGCGAATGATCCCCACTTGAGCATTCAAATGCCGTCCATCTGGTATCAGGTGGATATGCAATGCATGCCCAAAAGCGATGCCTGTTCGGTCAACGTAGCGGGTTTCTCGTTCGCGGGCGTGCCCGGTGTGATCATCGGCCACAATGACCGCATCGCCTGGGGCTTCACCAACGTCGGCCCGGATGTGATGGACTTGTTCATCGAAAAGGTCAACCCCGAAGACCCAAATCAATATGAAGTCAACGGCGAGTGGGTGGACTTCGAGACGCGCACCGAAACGATCGAGGTGGTCGGCGGTGAGCCGGTCGAGATCACCGTCCGCTCCACGCGCCACGGCCCGGTCATTTCGGATACTTATGGCCCGGTCAAGGATGCGGGCGACCCGAAGGATGAGGAATTCGAACCGTTCCGCGAACGCTCCGGCGTCGAACTGCCCGAACACTACGTCATCGCGCTGGCGTGGACCGCCCTCACACCCTCCAGCCCATTCGAGGCCATCTGGGGATTCAACAAAGCCGAAACCTGGGAGGATTTCCGTGAGGCCGCGCGAAACTTCCATGTACCCGCGCAGAACCTGTTGTACGCGGACGTGGACGGCAACATCGGCTATCAAATGCCCGGCGACATCCCCATCCGCGCGGGCGGCGACGGCCGCTACCCCGTCCCCGGCTGGACGGACGAGTACGAATGGAGGGGCTATGTCCCCTTCGAGGAACTGCCCTATACGTTCAATCCCGAAGAGGGATACATTGTCACCGCCAATAACCAGGTGCCGCCAAGCAACTATCCCTACCTCATTACTGCAGACTGGGACTACGGCTACCGCGCCCAGCGCATCGTGGACATGATCGAGAACGCGCCCGGCAAGATCGATATCGCCTACATCCAGTCCATGCAGATGGACTCGACGGACCTGGGCGCGCAGGCGCTCCTGCCCGTCTGGGATCAGATTGACTTCAAGGCCGATACCCCCAACCAGGCGTACGCGCTCGACTTGATGCAGAAATGGGATTTCCAATGCACGGCGGACTCGCAGGCCGCGGCAGTCTATCAATGGTACTGGTGGAACCTCGCTCAAAACGCCCTCAATGACGACCTGCCCGAACGTTACGCGGTGTCCGGCGGGGACAGGAATTTCGAAGTGATGCGCTACCTGATTGAAGCGCCCGCCGATTTCTTCTGGGACGATAAAGATTCGGCCGAAGTCGTTGAGACGCGGGACGATATCTACATCGCCTCGCTGGTGGAAACTGTGGAACAGCTGGAGAAGGAATACGGCAAAGACCCCGCCAAATGGCCGCGCTGGGGCGAACTGCACACCGCCACCTTCCGCAACGGGACATTGGGCGAATCGGGCGTCAGCCCCATCGAGTCGCTCTTCAACCGCGGGCCATTCGAAACAGGCGGCGGTCAGAGCATCGTCAACGCCACCGGCTGGGACGTGGGCGTCTCCTTTGAAGTAGACTGGCTCCCGTCCATGCGCATGATTGTGGACCTGGGCGACCTGCGCAATTCGGTCACCGTCCATACCACGGGACAGTCCGGTCACGCGTACCATCCGCACTATATTGACATGGCCCCGCTATGGTCCACAGGACAGTATTATCCAATGCTGTGGAATCAGCAGGCGGTGGTCAGCAATGCGGAAGGCCGTCTGCGGCTTGTGCCGTAATCCTCCGATCACCTGGGGCGAGTCGTTGACTCGCCCCAGTTTTTTAACTTGTATGCGAGGAAAGAAAATACCGTAATTCCCGCGAAGTTGGCAAACAAATCCGTCCACGAGGCGTCGCGGCCGACAATGGGTCCTTGCGAGGCCTCTTCGACGGTGAAGATCAGGGCAAGGATCAGGGCCGCGATAACGGCCACCCGTTTGGGGTCTCGGTTGGGAAGCACCTGGAACAGAGTCGAGATCACAAGGAAACCGAGAATCCCTATCAGCACAAAGTGTCCAATCTTGTCGCCGTAAGGAATTTGCTCAATGGAGCGCAACGGCCATGGCAGATGCCCCATGTCCGCCAGAACAATGATCGCGACAATGAACGCCGCAAAGAGAAGGGTCAGCCATCTCATAAGTACAAATATTCGGCGGGTCGGATGACCCGCCGAACCTTCATGCATCAGACTTTAACTGCCTGCTTTCCCCGCGCGATCTCAACCACTCATACGCCATCGGCAGGACAGAGATCAGGATGATGGCAACAATGACGAATTCGAAATTCTTTTTGACAAACGGAATGTTGCCAAAGAAGTAACCCGCAAAGGTGAACAACACCACCCACGTGATTCCGCCAATGACGTTCCAGCGGAAGAAGAAACCATAGGACATGCGCCCAATGCCCGCCACAAACGGCGCAAACGTACGGACAATGGGAACGAAGCGCGCCAGGAAAATGGTTTTCCCTCCGTGCTTCTCGAAGAAGGCGTGAGTCTTATCGAGGTATTCCTTCTTGATCCACTTGATGTTGTAGGCGCGGTCACCGAGGTAGTGACCGATCCAATAGTTCACAGTATCGCCCAGAATGGCGGCCGCCATCAGCAAAAACGCGAGCAGCCATACGTTGAGCGAGCCGAGTGCGGCAAACGTCCCTGCCGCGAACAACAACGAATCGCCTGGCAGGAAAGGCGTCACGACGAAACCCGTCTCCATGAAAATGACGAAAAACAGGATGGCGTAGGTCCACACACCGTACTGGCTGATGATTTGAGCCAGATATTCATCCAGATGAAGGAACAGGTCAATCAGATAGGTTATCAATTCCATGTTTTCTCCGTGAGATGCAGACGGCGATTATACCTGAGAACCGTCGGGCGGCGTCATGTTTACCAAACTCAGCCATTCGCCAACAGCCAGGAACAACAGACTGCCGATTGCCGCCACCCCGGCCTCCAGCGAGCCGATACGCAGGAACGACCAGCCGCGCCAGACCGCGAGGAAATGTCCTGCCGCGAAACCAGCCACACTCAGCGCAAGATATAACAGCAATCTCCCGCCGCCACCGCCGCGCCACAAGTGGAAGAGCGCGCCGATGAGCAGAGCAATTACAAGACCAAAGAGTAGAGTAGGCAAGGTTAGCATAATACAAGACCCTGAATGGATATTAATAACTGGCTACACGCAGTTGCTAGACGATGATCCCTCCTCCAACGACCTCGTCCTCAACATAAAATACTGCCGCCTGACCGGGCGTCACATCCCGGGCTGGCGCGTCAAACCGGACCCGGGCCTGTCTGCCGTCCAGAGGCGTGACCTCCGCCCAAGCCGGACGCGCGGTGTAACGGATCTTGACCTCGGCGCAAAACGGAGCGCGCGGCGGTTGTCCGCTCAACCAGTTGACGTCTTTTGCGATCAACTCACGCGTGCCTAGTTCATCTTCCATTCCAACAATCAGGGCATTGGTCGCCGCATTCTTCCCCAGCACATACAGCGGCACTGGCGAGGCGAGGCCTAGTCCTTTGCGCTGGCCAATGGTGTAATTCGCCAGTCCGCTGTGCCGACCAACCACCTTCCCATCGCGCATAATGATTTCGCCGGGCTTCAGCATCTCGGCCGCGTTACGCGCAAGAAAATTGCGATAGTCATCACCCGCGAGAAAGCACAGATCCTGGCTGTCCTTGCGCGAGGCGGTCGGCAGGCCAAATGACTCAGCGATTTGGCGAATCTCGGTCTTTAAATAATCGCCAACAGGGAATAACGCGCGTTGCAGTTTCTCTTGCGTCAACACATGTAAAACGTAGGACTGATCCTTCGAGGCGTCCACGGCGCGCGAAAGATGGTGGCGTCCGTCGTCCGTTGTCCATCGCCTGGCATAATGTCCCGTTGCCATGAAGTCCGCGCCGAGGGCGAGGGCGTGGTTCAGGAGAAACTCCCAGCGGACGGAACGATTACAAACGAGACACGGGTTGGGGGTCGCGCCGGAGGCGTAGCCGTCCAGAAAATACTCCACAACGGTCTTGCGAAAAACGTCTTTGGCGTCAATGACGTAAAAGGGGATGTCCAGTTTCGCCGCCACGCGACGCGCCTGCGCCATCGAGTCGGGTGTGCAGCAACGATTGGAATCCTCCCTGTCAGGCTCGGACCACAACCTCAGCATCATGCCAATGACCTCATAGCCCTGTTGCTTGAGCAGGGCCGCGGCGACGGAGGAGTCCACTCCGCCAGACATGGCAACGACGGCATGGGTCATTGGGTCTAAATAATCTAAATGGTCTGAGTGGTCGAGAGGCGGCGGGCTTTCGCGACCAATGGCGGAAGGGCATTCAAAAAGGATTCGACCTGCCCCGCAGAAGTGCCCATACCCAAGGTCACACGCAAAGAGCCCAGCGCCCATTCACGTGGCAAACCCAGCGATGTAATGACTTCGCTCGGTTCGGGATTCCCCGTTTTGCAGGCGGATCCCGACGAGCAGGCAAAACCTTCCGCGTCAAGCAGTTGCAGGAGCAGGTTGCCATCCATGTCTTTGAAGACGAACGAGGCGTGATTCGGAAGGCGATGTTCAGGGTGCCCTGTGAGTTTCGATTCAGGGATCTCTTCGAGCACGCGGCCGACGATCTGGTCGCGCAACGGCTTGACATGAGCCACGCGCTGTTCACGCTCTTCTTTCGCCAATCGCATTGCTTCTGCGAAGCCGACAATATACGGCACGTTCTGGGTCCCCGCGCGCAGACCGAACTCCTGGCCGCCGCCCGTCAGATGCGGGACAAGTTGAGTCCCTTTGCGGACATAGAGCGCGCCGACGCCCTTGGGGCCGTAAAGTTTATGAGCACCAAGGGAGAGCATATCCACGCCGAGTTTTTGCACATCCACATCGAGATACGCGGCGGCCTGCACTGCGTCAGTGTGGAAGAGGATGCCGCGCTCACGGCAAACGGCGGCCAGTTCGGCGACAGGGTTGATCGTACCGATCTCATTGTTGGCAAGCATGACCGAGGCCAGCGCGGTCGCGTCGCAAACCGCATGACGCATGACATCGGGTGTAACCATCCCAGAGCCATCTACAGGCAGCCATTCGACATGAGTGTCGAAATACTCCTCCAATTGCCCGGCGGTTTTGCTGATGGCGTGATGCTCGGCGCGTGAGGTCAACAGCCAGGTGCGCTCGTTTTTTCGTCCCGCCAGCATCGCGCCACGTAGAGCAAGATTGTCCGCCTCGGAGCCGCAGGAGGTGAAGATGATTTCATCGGGGCGGCAGTTCAACACGGACGCGACTGTCTCGCGCGCAGATTCGACCGCGGCCTCGGCTTTCTGTCCATAACGGTGCACAGACGACGGGTTCCCGAAAGAGGCGTTGAAATAGGGTGTCATCGCGTCGAGGACGCGCGTGTCCACAGGCGTGGTAGCGGCGTAGTCGAGATAGATTCGGTCATTCATCAGTGACGTGATTATACCCTCTCGGAAACAGAAGGGCTTCGGGACGTCCGATCCCGAAGCCCCAATTCGGAGGGGTTTGCCCCCGTTTGCAACTTAGTTTGGATAGATGATGCTCACCGTGGCGTCGCGCAATGCCTCGATCACCACCTCGCCGCGCTGACGGATAATCATGCTGTGCCCCGGCTTGAGCATGTAATCCTGGCGGTCGTTGGATTCGGTCAGCCAAACGATTCCCTGATCGCAGGTAACTTTCATGCCGGGCTCTATCTCATCGAGGTGATGGACCGCGCCGCAATGAATGTGAACACTATGATTCGTTTTGGGATCGTGCTTCAGATTCACGGCACCACTCCTTTCATCAGGGAACCGCCATTCTCCACTACTATTTTCCCCAAAATCAAAAATAAATACAGATGCACTTAAATCGAATTGTAACCATAACAATCCTTGATATAATCAGCTGTACTGGTCGGATTGAGCAATGACTGTATATATCGTCTAGGAATGTCGGATGGTCAGGCAGAAATCTTCCAAAAAGCGCGAATCGTTCCGATACGAGCAGATTGCAAACCAAATCAAGCAACTGATCGAAAAAGGGACCTATCGGCCCGGGGATCGGATTCCATCCGTACGGCAAATGAGCCTGCAGAAGGGGGTGAGCATCAGTTCGGTTCTGCAGGCCTATTTGTTACTCGAAAGCCGCGGCCTGATCGAAGCGCGTCCGCAGTCGGGATATTACGTCTGTAGGCCCGCGGCCGTTCATTTTCCCGAACCAGAAAGCAGTTCACCAAGCCTGGACCCCAGTCATGTCAACCTTCATGACCTGGTGATGATGGTGATGCGCGACACGCTCAACCCCGCCCTGGCGCAACTCGGCGCGGCCATGCCCAACCTGGAACTCCTGCCCACCCAGCGCATGAACCGCATTATGGCAAGCGCGGCGCGCAAGGCCAGCCAGGGATCCCACCAATATCAACTGCCGCCGGGCGTGGAAGACTTACGCATTCAGATTGCCAAACACGCCGTGAATAGTGGATGCCAGTTATCCCCAAACGACATCGTCATCACATCGGGGGGCACCGAGGCGATTGACTTGTGCCTGCACGCGGTCTGCAAGCCCGGCGACATCGTGGCCATCGAGTCGCCGATGTATTTCGGCACACTGCAACTGCTGGAGGTCAATGGCCTGAGGGCACTGGAGATCCCGACCAACCCGCGCGAGGGGATCAGTCTGGATGCCCTGCAATTTGCCATCGAACATAATCCCATCAAGGCCGTGCTGACCATTTCGAACTTCAGCAACCCACTCGGCAGTTGCATCCCCGACGAAAAGAAGAAGAACCTGGTCGAACTGCTGACGCGTTACGATATTCCGCTCATTGACAACGACGTTTCGGGCGAAATCTACTTCACGGAAAAACGTCCGCTCGTGACCAAAGCCTTCGATAAAAAGGGACTGGTCATGCTGTGCTCCTCGTTCTCGAAGGACATCAGCCCGTCCCTGCGCGTGGGCTGGGTCGCGCCCGGGCGATTCAAAAACGCGGTGGAATGGCTGAAATTCACCTTAAGCGCCGCGACAGCCACGCTTCCGCAACTGGCCATCGCCCAGTTCATGGAAAGCGGCGGCTACGATCATCAACTGCGGCGCATCCGCCGCGAGTATGCCAACAACGTAGCCATGCTCTCCCAGGCAGTGACGCGCACGTTCCCGGCCGGGACGCGCGTCACACGTCCCTCCGGCGGCTACGTGCTGTGGGTGCAGTTGCCCGAGAACGTAGACTCGCTCGAACTCTACTCGCTTGCCCTGCAGGGCGGCATCACCCTCACGCCCGGCTATCTCTTCTCTCCCACCAATCAGTTTTACAACTTCATTCGCTTGAACGCCGCGGCATGGAACCTGCCCATCGAGCGCGCCGTGGAACGGCTGGGCGAGATGGCCGTCGAACTGGCAGGACGCGGCGCTCGCGAAAAAGAGTCAAGGCAGATCTTCTCTTGATATAATCTCACCATCCGCAGCATTAGGAGATATCATGACCTACAAAATCAAATTCGGCACGGACGGCTGGAGAGGCGTCATTGCCGAGGATTACACGTTCGATAACGTCCGCCGCGCCGCGCAGGGATTTGCATCCTATCTGCTTTCGCGGGGCAAAAAAGGCGAATGGATCGTCGTTGGGCACGACAAGCGCTTCAGCAGTGAACACTTCGCCGCCGCGGCCGCCGAGGTGCTGGCGGGTAACGGCTTTCGGGTCTATCTGACCGACGGCGCGACGCCGACTCCCGTCATTGCCTACGCAGTCGTGGATAAGAAGGCCGCGGGCGCGGTCAACATCACCGCCAGTCACAACCCGCCCACCGACAACGGCTTCAAGGTTCGTAACGAGACGGGCGGCGCGATCGATCCCGATGGGCTCAAGCAGATCGAGGCGGGAATCCCTGATGATATTAAAGACGTAAAACGTAAAATGTATTCCCAGGCGAGCGCGGCAGGCGAGATCGTCAAATTCGACGCGGCCACGCCGTACATCGAACATTTGACTCGGGACGGTTTGATTGACCTTCAACCCATCAAGGAGGCGGGGCTGACCGTGATGGTGGACACGATGTGGGGTAACGGCGCGGGTTATTTTCCGCGATTGCTCGCGGGCGGAAAGACCCAGGTCATCGAAATTCACAACACGCGCAATCCGTCTTTTCCTGAAATGAGACGTCCCGAACCGATTCAGCCGAACATTGACGTTGGGCTTCGCGCCACCGTCGAGAACAAAGCCGACATCCTGCTCATCACCGACGGCGACGCGGACCGCTGCGGCATTGGCGATGAGAAGGGGCAGTTCATCAATCAGTTGCGCGTGTATGCCCTGCTGACTTTTTATCTGCTCGAAATCCGCGGCGAGCGCGGCGACATCGTCAAGACTCTCTCAACGACCAACATGCTCAACAAGTTGGGCGAACTTTACGGCGTGCCCGTCCATGAAACAGGCGTGGGATTTAAATACGTCGCGCCGAAAATGACCGAGACGAATGCGCTCATCGGCGGCGAAGAATCGGGCGGCTATGCCTTCCGCGGCAATGTCCCCGAGCGCGATGGCATTCTGGCTGGCCTGTACATGCTCGACTTCATGGTGAAGACGGGAAAGAAACCAACCGAATTGCTCAAGATGCTCTTCGAAAAAGTCGGCGGCGAGTACTTCTATGACCGCGTCGATTCGGCCTTCACCGGCGACCGCGCCGCCCGCGAGAAGATGATTCTCGATTCCAAACCTGCAACCCTCGGCGGCTTGAAAGTGACCGACCTCGTCACTGTGGACGGTTTCCAATTCCGCCTCGAAGACGGCGGCTGGATGCTCATCCGCTTCAGTGGCACCGAACCGATCCTGCGCGTCTACTGCGAAACGCGGCACAAGGACAAAGTCCAGGCAATTTTGCAAGATGGTTTAAAGGTGGCAGGCATCAATTAAAAAACACCGCCAGAGAAAAAAACTCTGGCGGTGTTCGTTTAATTTTTCTTGCGCCGCGCAGCCCACACTCCTCCCACCAAGATTGGCAGGATCAAAGCGGATGAGCCGCACACCGGATTTGGCTTTGTCGGCGTTTCGGCAGTTGGAACAACGACCATTTCGGTGGGGGCGGCGGTGGATACAGGAATCAGAATTGGCGTAGCCATTCCCGTGGGCGTAGAAGGCGCGAGTCCTATGGATGTCGGCCAGGGCGTGGGCGGAAGCGGCGTGGCAGTCAGCGCGAGATAGATGAAATTGTTCCCATCCACCTGAACCGCTCCATCTACAGAATAACTGATGTTCGTCAACAAGTCACGCGCCAACTGGTTGTTGGGATCAATCGCCAGGGCGGTCTTCAGATGCGAAAGCGCCAGGGGCAAAATACCCTCGGAATCAACGCCTGACCAACGTAGATTCCAGTAATAATGCGCCCACAGCAAATCGGCGTAACCGTAATGCCAGAGTGAATCGTTCGGCAGGAGAGTGAGACATGTTTCATAAGCCGCGCGGCTCAAGCGGAACATTTCCAGCCCAGCCGAGTCGTCCCGCAACCCCTTATTGAGGAGGACAACGTCCTTATATGCCTTGCCCAAGCGTCCCCAAGCCTCGCCGTCTTTGGGATTTTTCGCAACAGTTTGGGATTCTTTCAAAACCCTCTCCCACAAGGCGGGTGAAACCACGATGACCTCGATGTTGTTTTCAGAGGTCGGCTCCAAGTTTTCAAAATGCCAGCGGATTTCGTTGCCACTCAGGGCGCCGCCAGATGTGGGATCGCCATAACCTGAACTGGCTGCATTTTCCATCCAGACGTTTTGCCGCGTGGCCTCATATGGAAAACGGATGATGATATCGGCGTTGCCAATCGTCCCGTTCCAGCCCGCGCCTGTTTCCAGCACATAGCGGAAAACTTCGTAGGGATAATAGCCATAGCCGCTGACGGTGTACGAGACCTCAACAATAACATCCTGCGCGGGCGGAAAGGTCACCTCGAACACGGCCCAGGGAATCTCCTGCGTTTCGTGATACGAAAATTCGGTTGGAAAGGAGGATTGGAGCTCGCGGCGCGTGGAGACGGATTTTCCATTCACCCGAACGGCAATCTCTGCAATTTCAGGGAAATTTCCATAACCGTCTGAGTTACCGTTGAAAAAAGTGAGTGGGAAACGCGCCTGCATGGTTTCCGACGCGCTGCCGAGATTGCGCATGGTAAACGTCGCCGTTGTATGAGCGATGGCGCCCATTGGATCGGCAGGGTCTGCGGCAATGGTCAAAGTCACGGTCTCGGCGGCCATGCGCACCTGGGTTGTCTCCACGCCTGGCACAAGATTGGCGCCCGGCGGCGTTTCGGGCGGAGCCATATCCGCGTGGACAGGCGTTGGCATCCTCAAGGCCGCAAACGTTAAAATGAAAACGAGGAGGAAAATTTTCTTTTTCATGACGGGTTCCTTTGCCCGAACTATACAATTATCTGTCTCGAAAGTCAACCGAACAGGTTGTATAATCCACGCCGCCATGCAACTCACCGACACCCATTGCCACCTCTACTGGGACAAATTCGATCCCGACCGCGCCGAAGTGATTCAGCACGCTGTCGATGCGGGTGTGACGCGCATCCTCGTCCCTGGCACTACCATCGAAACCAGCCGCGAGGCCATCCGATTGGCAGAGAAGCATGAACAGGTCTTCGCGGCGGTTGGCATTCATCCCACCGATTTGGAGACTTGGAACACAAACTCAATAGACGATCTGCGAAATTTCGCGAAATCGGCGGACAAGATCGTGGCCATCGGCGAAATCGGCCTGGACTATTACTGGGTCAAGGAAGCAGAGAAGCGGACGCGTCAGCGCCAGGTCCTGAAGCAACAACTCCGCCTCGCGCAGGAAGTCAACAAGCCCGTCGTCATCCACATGCGCGAAGAAAACGACGCCTGGTTCGGGCGGGCTTCTGCGGACCTAATAGAAATTCTTGC
>DAOTXP010000093.1:0-5256 GCA_034435275.1 Anaerolineales bacterium
CATCCTCACCAGCGACCTGCCCGTGATCCGCGAGGTGCTGGACGAATCCAGCGCGGCCTTTGCCCCGCCCGAAGATGTCCCAGCCTGGGCCGCCGCATTGAAGGCGTTGCTGTCCGACCCCGCGCGGCGAAACGCGCTGGCCGCCAATGCCCGTCGCGAGGTGGAGAAGTATACCTGGCTCGCGCGGGCGGAAAAGATTCTGTTCGGGCTGAAATAATATTTCGACCTGCGTTCCGCGTTACAATCTCATCATGAAATTTCATCTCCTTTTCGTCTCCTCCAGCCTGCTCCTCGGCGCGGGGCTCTCCGTCATTCAACCAGGCAATTTCTTCCTCGGCTGGCTCCTCTTTTCTTTCCTCTTTCTTCTTTCCTTTTACGTTTTACGCTTTACATTTTTCTGGGCAATCGCACCCAAAAACGTTCAACGCTCAACCTTCAACCTTCAACTCATCCTCGCCCTCGCTTTCCTCCTCCGCCTCGCCCTCGGTATTGCACTGTATCTGGCCCTTCCCGTGGACGGCAACCCAAATGAACAAAACCAGGCGGGTTACATTTTCTTCGATTCCTATCGCCGCGATGCGCAGGCCTGGGAACTGGCCCGGTCCGATCAACCCATTCTGAACGCGTTCAGCAAAAACTTTTATACGGACCAGTACGGCGGCCTGCTGGCCTTCAGTGCGCTGGCCTATCGTTATCTCTCCCCGGACGCGCATCGTCCATTATTGCTGGTTTTGTTTTCTGCGCTGGCAGTCGCGCTGGGCGTATCCTTTTTGTATAAAGCGGCCGCGCGTCAATGGGGCGACTCGGTCGCCGCGCCCGCGGCGTGGATCTTCGCCCTCTATCCCGAATCCATTCTGCTCGGCAGTGCACAGATGCGCGAGCCGTTCTTGATGTTATTCACTGCCATATCGTTGTGGGGATTTGCGGAGTGGCGCCCTTCGGGTTTCGATACGGGGGGAGAACACCGCCTACTCGACCATCGAAGCGCAATTCTATGGCTTGCACTTGGCTTCGCGGGCATGTTGTTGGTCTCGCCGGGTGTGGCACTGGCAATGCTGGTCATCCTCGGCGGCTGGATATGGGTGCGCCGCGAGCACGGACGAGTCTCTTGGATCGCGCTGGCCGCGGCGGGACTCGTCTTCCTGGCCGGGTTGTACCTGCTGGCCTGGGGCTTGACGCGCGAATCGTTCGGCGCAGGTTCGCCGCTGGGTGCGATCATGAACTGGTTTCGCGAGGCCGTGAAGTGGGACGTATATCAGCTCGAACGAGGTTCGGGCTGGGTGCAGAAACTTTTCGACGAAATGCCTGGCGCCCTGCGCCCTCTTTTCGTGGCAGTCTACGGCATTACGCGGCCGGTCCTGCCGGCTCAATTCATCGAACCTACCACGCTTACACTTCGACTGCTGGGAATCTTCCGTTCTATTGGGTGGTATGCTCTCGTGCCTCTGCTGTTCTATGCTCCCTTCGCAGTTTGGCGGACTCAGCCGGGGCCAGATCGTCGCCTATGGGCGTGGCTGACCGCCTCGGTCTGGGTCTGGATCGTGATCGCGTCCCTGCGCGGCGGCGCGGACGAATGGGACAATCCCCGTTACCGGGCGATCCTCCTCGTCTGGCAGGCGCTCGTTGCGGGCTACGCCTGGGCCTGGTCCCGCGAACGACGCGATGCTTGGCTGGGGCGCTGGGTCGCGCTGGAGATGATCTTCCTGGCGGTCTTTACCCAATGGTATGTCAGCCGCTATTACCATATTGGCGGACAGATACCGTTTGGCTGGATGATCCTGCTACTGTTGGGCGCGGCCGCCGGTGTCCTGTTGGGGGGCTGGTGGTGGGATTGCCGCCGCGCAGGCCGTGCTTGACACATCCCTTGGACGGTTTATAATTCAGTCATTGAATTTTGAGACAAGGATGAACACATGCCGACTGCACTGATCACCGGAATCACCGGGCAGGATGGTTCGTACCTGGCCGAATTTTTGCTCGCCAAGGGGTATCGCGTGGTGGGAATGGCGCGCCGCTCGAGCACGGTCACGTATGAGCGTATTCAGCATATTCTCGGAGAGATTACAGTGGTCCAGGGTGACTTGCATGATCAGAGTTCGCTGGTGTCGCTTTTGGAGGAGCACAATCCGGATGAAGTTTACAACTTGGCAGCGCAGTCCTTTGTGCCGACTTCATGGAGTCAGGCAATTTTGACTGGCGAGATCACGGGGCTGGGCGTCACCCGCCTGCTGGATGCTATCCGCTGGGTGAATCCGAAGATCCGCTTTTATCAGGCCTCCAGCAGTGAGATGTTTGGCAAGGTGCTGGAAGTGCCGCAGCGCGAGACGACGCCGTTCTATCCGCGCAGTCCCTACGGGGTGGCGAAGATGTACGGTCACTGGATCACGGTCAATTATCGCGAGTCGTATAACCTGTTCGCGGTTTCGGGAATCCTGTTCAACCACGAAAGTCCGCGCCGCGGATTGGAGTTCGTCACGCGCAAGATCTCGGATGGCGTGGCACGTATCAAACTGGGCCTTTCGAAGGACCTGCATCTCGGCAACCTCGAAGCCCAGCGCGATTGGGGCTTTGCGGGTGATTACGTGCAGGCTATGTGGTTGATGCTCCAGCACGACCATCCCGACAGCTTTGTTATCGGGACCGGTGAGACTCATTCCGTCAAGGAATTCTGTGAAGTTGCTTTCGGCCATGTGGGTCTGGATTACAAAGATTACGTTGTTCAGGACGAACGTTTCTATCGTCCGGCCGAGGTGGACCTGCTGATCTCCGACCCCAGCAAGGCCGGCCGGGAACTGGGCTGGGAGCTTAAAGTTGGTTTCCGGGAACTGGTCACGATGATGGTGGATGCCGATTTGCAGCGACTGGGTGGAAGAACGGCCTAGGAGTGTGAATGCCCGAATTGTCACTGGTTGTCCCGGTTTATAACGAAGAGCAGAATCTGCATCTGCTCTTTGAGTCCATCACCAGGGAACTCACCTTGCTGAAGAAGACCTGGGAACTCATCTTCGTGGACGACGGCAGCCGCGATCGAAGTCTTGACGTCTTGCGCGATTTTGCTAAAGAGGACAAAGAGCACGTCCGCGTAATTGCCTTCCGCCGCAATTTCGGGCAGACCGCCGCCATCGCCGCAGGACTCGACCACGCTTCGGGCGAGACCATCGTCCTGCTCGACGCCGACATGCAGAACGATCCCGCCGACATCCCGATGCTGCTCGCCAAACTCGACGAGGGCTATGATCTCGTCAGCGGCTGGCGCAGGAACCGCAAGGACAACGCCCTCCTCCGCACCTTTCCCTCGCGCATCGCCAACTGGCTGATCTCGCAGGTCACGGGCGTTCACCTGCACGATTACGGCTGCACGCTCAAAGCCTATCGCCGCGGCGCGCTGGAAGGCTTCCGCCTGTATGGCGAGATGCACCGTTTCATCCCCGTTTTTGCGCATTCGGTCGGGGCGCGCATCACGGAAGTGGTCGTCAATCACCGTCCCCGCAAATTCGGCAAAACCAAGTACGGCCTCGAGCGTACCGTCAAAGTCCTGCTCGACCTCTTCACCGTCAAATTCCTGCTTAGTTATTCCAACAAGCCCATCTATCTTTTTGGGGGCGCGGGTATGGCGCTTATCGTAACCAGCGCCGCAGGCCTGTTGTACCTTTTCGTCCGCCGCATTTTCTTCAACGTGGCCGTACTTGGCTCGCCCCTCTTCCAACTGGCGGTCATGTTCGCCATCCTGGGCTTTCAATCGCTTTTGATGGGGCTGATCGCTGAATTACTGGCGCGCACCTACCACGAGTCGCAGTCCAAGCCGACCTACACTGTGCGCGAGACCCTTAATTTCAAAAAGTAAGAATGCGCCTGCTCATCATCAACAGCGAATATCCCCCCATCGGCGGGGGCGCGGGCAATGCCAGCGCGAACCTCGCGCGTTCTCTCGCTGAAATCGGTCATGATGTCCTCGTCTTGACCGCTCGCTTTTCCGACCTGCCCCGCGTCGAAAAGCGCGACGGCGTGACCATTCACCGCATCCCCGCGCTGCGACGAAAACAGGAACGCTCGGGCGCGCTGGAGCAGGCGGCCTTCATCCTCTCCGCCTCTCTCTGGATTTTGGGCCGGGCGCGCCAAATCAGACCGAACGCCACCCTCGCCTTCTTCGGGATGCCATCTGGCGCGGTGGCCTGGCTGTTGAAAAAGTTTTATCGCATTCCTTACGTTGTCTCTCTGCGCGGCGGCGACGTGCCTGGATTCCGCCCATACGACTTCAAGACCTATCACAAGCTGATTGGCCCCTTCCTGCACATCATCTGGCATGGCGCGTCGGCTGTCATCGCCAACAGCAAGGGATTGCGCGACCTCGCTCTCGCATTCGACTCCAACATCGAAATCCCCATCATCCCTAACGGCGTGGATTCGTCTCGCTACGCGGTCGAAGACCGCGAATGGTCGCCGCCGCGTATTCTTTCAGTGGGGCGCGTCGTCCACCAAAAGGGACTTGATCTCGGCCTGCGCGCCCTCGCTCAGCTCAAAGACCTCGACTGGGAATGGTATATTGTAGGTGACGGGCCGCAAACGACTTCACTCAAATCGCTGGCGCGTGAACTGGGCATCAGCGAACGCGTCATGTTTCCTGGCTGGCAATCCCACCAGGACTTACTCAAGTGGTATCATCAGGCAAACCTGTTCCTCTTCCCCTCCCGCCACGAAGGCATGCCCAACGCCGTTCTCGAAGCCATGGCCAGCGGCCTGCCCGTCATCGCGACGCGAATCGCAGGGAATGAGGAACTGGTCGTCGAAGGCGAAACAGGCTTCCTCGTCCAAACCGAGAACGTGGACGAATTGCGCGAGGCGCTGCGAAAAGCGCTGACCCATTCCAGCCTGCGCGAAAAAATGGGCGCGGCCTCCCGTCTGCGCGTGGAGCAAAATTACACCTGGCAAAAAGTGGCCGAACAATACCAAACGCTTCTAAAACAATCCGTTTGACGGTTTCGTTACCCTCGACTTTCGACCTTCGACTTTAGCCTTTCAACCTGCAACCTTCAACTCCAAAAAACATGTGCGGCATCTGCGGCCTTTCCGCTTCCGATCATCGAAAACCAGAGCGCGCCCTGCTCGAAAAAATGAACGCGGCCATCGCGCACCGCGGCCCCGACAGCGACGGTTTCCACACCGACGCGGGAATTGGACTCGCCATGCGCCGCCTCGCCATCATTGACGTCAGCGGCGGCGACCAGCCGATTGCCAACGAAGACGAATCCATCTGGA
>DAOTXP010000094.1:0-3538 GCA_034435275.1 Anaerolineales bacterium
CAACACAAAACGTTGGGGTTGGAGGAGGCGGAGGAGGTGTATCTGCTTCCTCCGTCAGCCAGGCCTCCTCCATCTTCGTCATGCGGATCTGGCAGCGATAATCGCTCAAACCATCGCATGGACTATGCCCCGACGGATCCACATATTTGACCGGATTATTGCTCGTATACGCGTACCTGTCATAGCCCTGCGCCCCACCAGGGACGAGCGTGTCCGCGCGGGTGAATCTCCCTAACGAAGGGTCGTACCATCTTGCATTATAGAAATACAGCCCGAGCGCGGTCTCATTGCGCTGACCGGTAAACTGGTAACTGGTGTAGGCGTTGCCCTGACTGGCGAAGCCGTATCGAAGGGTTGCTGTTGGCATCGTATGAATAGGTGTTGCCGTTGGAGTCAGTCGCTCTAATACTTACCAAAAATTAAATATAAAACACCCAAGATTAAAACGATCATTAATCCTCTTTTTCCACGCTTTGAATTTTCATATAACATCTCTCCTGTTTCGAAAAACAGAAGAGATAATACCAGAAGTAGTTTAACAATGAATGATGTAACGCCTTGTAACACAGGAGCAATCAACGATAAAGACGCAAAAATAAAAATGCATAATAGTTGGCGGTAATAGCACAAAGCACGGAATAGCCAGTAAGCTGTTTGAAAAGTCGGATGAATCCAGAAAGCCGTTCTAGCTTCCCTAATACTTTCGGAATAACGTCTTGTTTTATAAAGCAGAATTGAGAGACTGAAATGGGGCCGCCAATCATTTGGGGAAAGAGTAATTGCCTCTTGCAATAATACTTGACCTTCTTCCGATTTACCCAGGGAATCCAAAATACTCGCCAAGTTATTGAAACTTTCCCACTGACCTGGATCTATGTCAATTGCCCTCCTGGCCATCAATTCGGCCTGCTCATAGTCCTTTCTACTTGCCAAGATACTGGACAAAATCAGGTAAGATTTTGCCGCATTGGGAAGTAGTTTTATTGCGAGTTCGGCCTCTTTCCAAGCGGATTCGTATTCGCCTGATTGATACAAACATTGTGCCAGCCTTTCATGGGCGACTCCATTATTAGGGTCTGTCGCGATCTGCTCGCGATACATCTCGACAGCAGCTTGGTAATCCGCCTTTCTTGAGTTTTTGTGGTTTTTCATAAATCATAATCCTCCGACCTAGTGAATATATTGAGGAACCTGTCGAAGCACACTTGGATCACCGACGGTCGCTAGTCTCACAATTCCGTAAAGCGTAAGAGCAGTCGCTGTACCCCACGTTGCAATTCGTCCTAACCGTAATTCCGCGGTAGCAGTCGCTGCAATCTCGTAATTTCCAGCAGGAGTAGCGGTAGTATAACCCGATTCCAATGTGCCTTTTTCGGTTCCGTCTGAGAATTCAACGCCAATTCTCGTTGTCGCGGTAGTGTTTCCCCGAGTTGCAGATAATTCTGGACTCCAAATAGTAATGCCATCATCCAAAGAAAAATCAAAATTCCCAATGGATATTCCATCTTTAGTAACGGTCAATGATGAACCGCCAGTACGAGTAAACGTTGAAGCAACCTCGCCACAATATTTGGCAAAATACAGTTCAGCACAAGCCTCTTTTGAAAATATGGGGAGTTCAACATTGGGTTGGGTTGATGATGTTGGAATACTGTTGTTGCTGCTCACGCTAGAGGAAGCAGGGTGTGGTCTAGGGGCGGGGATATATGGCTGGCCATTGGCACAGTAAAAAGGATCAGAGCATCCTCTCTTGGAACCTGGGTCTTCTACTCTGTAATGCCCTGTTGGGTCGGTGTATCTGACCGGGTTGTTATTTACATACGCGTACCTGTCATAGCCCTGCACCCCGCCAGGGACGAGCGCGTCCGCGCGGGTGAAGCGCGCGAGGGCGGGGTCGTACCATCTTGCATTATAGAAGTACAGCCCTAGCGCGGTCTCATTGCGCTGACTGGTGAAGTGGTAACTGGTGTAGGCGTTGCCCTGAGCAGGTCGAAGGGTCGTGCCGCTGGAATAGCGCGTTTCACCCCAGGCGCGGTAACGCAACTCGGCGATCTTGCTTCCGCTGGAGTTCAAGGTGAGGCTGGTGGAGCCGAGACCTGTGCTGAGCTTGTCGAAGCATGGTCCGTGAGCAGGTAATACAGCGTGCCGTTCTTGCGCACACTTGCACCTGGCGCAAGTGCAGGTGTGGCGATACGAGTCGCTCCGGCTAAATAATACTTGGTTGCCACGCCGTTGTCCACCTGGTAGTGGGCGCTAACGTAATATGTCGTTGTACTGCCGACGATAGATTTCGCCTGTTTCCCATCGGCATCGTAAGCAAAACTCGCCATCGCCTCGTCGTTTGTGTAAGGTGTGCTGTGTCAAGGCGCGGCCGTAGGCACTATTTTGTGCACATCCATCATGCGGTTTAGATTCTGGTTACTTAGGCGGAGAAACCTGCCTGTATACCCACCGAAGTATCGGGTATCCAATGAGAGCGGATATGATCGTTCCGATGCTTCCTGCAAGAAGACCGAATGGGTAATCTGGTGAAGAGTAATACAAAACCGCGGTTATCGCGATAAGAGTGAGGGATGCTGTTTGAAGCAGCGCAAAACGCTGTTCTGTTAGCATCCCGCGAATACCCCAAAATATTTGAAGCAATATTACGCCAAAATATCCAATGACCTCAATAACAAGAATCTGGCTCATGATTTGCTCCTTTGTTTCATAAAAAAACATAGTATGTAAAACACTGCTAACTGGTTTATAGCAAGATGCAGGTTATGGTTTATATGGCAAAAAGTTTGGAAAGAAAGCATGCAAAATTGGAAGCGGATCATGTTTTACGCTTCCAGTGGCGGCCATTTGCGCCGCGTATATGGTGAGATTTAACGATAGAAATTCGAGCGGAATAAGAACCAGTTCGCCCGCAAGTCCCAATTGACATCCTGGGACAGTAACGCCGCAAACGGCTGCTGTGATGATTCCATAACCTAAAATACCATCAAGGATCTCCAACTGAATCAATAACAGCACACCGGCAATAGTAATCATTGGGTCGCCTTCATCATCTCCTGTTGAAGGCAAATCGGACTTGTCGCTCGCATCGTCGCCTCTTTGGACGATATCCTCCAAATTGCTGCTGGGCTGTTTTGGCTTTCCATTCTCACAATAGTTTGGATCAGAGCATCCCTGCTTTGAAGCGGCTTCTTTTTTACCTTCAGTGATGTCATCTTCGGTGTAACAATTCCCATTGGCGTCAGTTTCATCGCAGGCTTTGTTTCCCGTCGGGTCTGCATATCGAACAGGATTATTGTTGGCATAAGCGAACCGATCCCAAGCCTGCGCGCCCTGCACCCCACCAGGGACGAGCGTGTCCGCGCGGGTGAATCTCGAAAGCGAAGGGTCGTACCATCTTGCATTATAGAAATACAGCCCGAGCGCGGTCTCGTTGCGCTGACCGGTAAATTGGTAACTGGTGTAGGCGTTGCCCTGAGCAGGTCGAAGGGTCGTGCCGCTGGAATACCTGGTCTCACCCCAGGCGCGGTATCTCAAC
>DAOTXP010000095.1:0-21972 GCA_034435275.1 Anaerolineales bacterium
ACGGTCGTGAGCGGCAGGTCAATTTCATCGAGCAATTTTTCGCCGTGCACGCGCTTTACTTCCGCCTGCATGATGGGCAACAGCCGCAAAGTCGATTCCGCGTCTGCGGCCGCGTATGGGGCAACCGATTCAACCGCCACGTCCGCCATGCTGATCTGCTTCTTACCCTTGCCGATCAAATCCTCGATGTGCGTCATCTCCGCGCCCAGCCGCGCGAAGGCAAGATTCTTCAATCCCATGTTGCGCGACGACGGGTCCACGATGAACTCGGCCAGCATCGTATCGAACGTCAGCGGTTCCACGCGCAGTCCGTGCCGTGCCAGCACAATGAAATCATATTTGGCGTTGTGCGCCATCTTGCCGATGTTTGGATCAGTCAGCGGGCCGCGCAGCGCGGAGATAACATCATCCAACGGCAGGTTATTTCCCGCGCGATGCCCGACGGGAATGTAAACCCCCTCGCCCTCTTTAACTGCCAGCGCAATCCCGACGATCTCCGCCTGCGTCTCTTCGGTCGAGGTGGTTTCGGTATCGAACGAAACGACCTTCGCACGATTCAACTCTTTGATGAGCGCAGATAACTTTTCGCGCGTGTCTATGATGCGGACCTCGATGGAAGACTCGACTTTCGGGCTGGCGACGAACGCCGCGGGCGACTCGAACAGCGACAACTGTCCGCTTCGCGCGGGACTTTGGGCAGGCGCGGCCTCCGACACCCCGCCCAACGTTTCGATCTTCTTGACGAGCGATTTGAATTCCAACTCGTTGAAGAAAGCGGCCACAGCCGCCGCGTCGAAATCGTGGGTGCGCGCCTGCTCAAGGTCCAGTTTGACCGGCAGGTCGGTACGGATGGTCGCCAGGTCGCGGCTCAGATAGGCCAAGTCGCGCCCCTGTTCCAGTTTGGTCCGCCAGCGATTTTCCACCTCGTCGAGATGGGCATAGATGCCGTCGAGCGTGCCGAACTTGTCGAGCAGGTTGAGGGCGGTCTTTTCGCCCACGCCCGGCACGCCGGGGATGTTGTCGGATGTGTCGCCGACGAGGGCTTTGTAATCCACCACCTGCTCCGGGCGGACGCCGAACTTGCTGGCCTGTACGTCTTTGGGCGTGATGTAGGTCTTGTCATCGCCCGCCACGTAGACGGCGGTGCGTTCGTTGACGAGTTGCAGCAAGTCGCGGTCGCCGGTGACGATCTTGACTCCCAATCCCTGCGCGGCCGCGAGTTTTGCCACCGTGCCGAGCACATCGTCGGCCTCGTAGCCTTCCATTTCGAGGCGCGGGATATTGAACGCATCCACCATCTGCCGAATGCGCTCAATCTGTACGCGCAGGTCGTCGGGCATCTTTTCGCGCGTGGCTTTGTATTCGGGGTAGAGTTCGTCGCGGAAGGTCTTGCCGGTATCGAACGCGACCGCCAGGTATTCGGGCTTTTCCTGCTCGAGGATGCGGATGAGTTCGCGGGCAAAGCCGTATGTTCCCGCGGTGGGCTCGCCTTTGGAAGTCTGCCAGCGTTGACTGCCGCCCCCTCCGGCCGTGAGGGCAAAGTACATGCGGTAGGCCAATGCATGGCCGTCAATAAGATAAAGGGTTGGGGGCATGGTTTGGTCTTGTAGTCCGATGGTCTGATGTCGGGACAGATGTTATGTGAACACGTGGACAAACTGCAAAATAAAAACGCAGAGCGGTCGGAGGCCATCCTCGCGCCCTGCGCCGCGCACAGGTGGATCGGTCCGCGTTTAATTGCGCGGGCGGGAAACACCCTGACGCTGGCGGGTCTGCTTGATGTAATCCTTCACCAGTTGCGGCGGATGCGGCTGGGTGCCGCCCATGATGAGGTATCCGGGCGCCCAGAAATCTCCGGAGGGATTCTCCTTCTTGAGGCGCGGGAAATCGGTGAAGATCTTTTCGGAGGTCTGCTGGCGCATGATGCGCATCAGGTAGCCGGGCGAGGTGTTGGGTGGGACATTCACCACCCACTGGATGTACTCCGGGCGCACTGCCAGAAACTCCAACCGCCAGCCAAAAGCGATGCAAATGTTAGGAAGCCACTCGCCCAGCCGGTCGGCCAAGTCGCCAGTGAGATAGTGGGAACTGAAGCGCGGCACGAGCAAGCAGGCATAGGTCAGGTTGTAGAGGGCGGGCGAAACAGGTTCGACGATGACTCGCCCCGCCACTTCGGTGATCGAGTGCGGGCGAGTCTCGTCCAGTTCGCCGGGCGCGGGCAACTGGACCGGCGTGACCGGGCGGGATTTGGAAGGCGCGGTGACTTCCAATTCGTCGGGGATGTGCTCGACGGTCTGTTCGAGGCTGGGAGCCTGTTGCGCGACGACCAAATTGTCCAGGCGGATCGCAGGCGATGACTCGCGGCTGACCGGGTGCAGGTCGGAAAGCGGTGTGGATGGTCTCGTCGCCGCGGCAGAGACATCTTCTTTTTTCTCTTTAATCGGGCGATCCTGCTCAATAGCTTTCATGCGCATACCGGCCGCAGGAACAGCACCGGCAGGAGAAGAGGGATTCGGCGCAGGAATGTCGGAGAGAACGGCAGAGATCGGCGGGATTTCAAGATCCTCGCTCTCCAATTCTGCAATGGAGGGCGGCGGTTCAAACGGCTTGACCTTGGGAGGGGCGGCCTTCGCAGGCTTGACGGTTTCGACCGGGCCGGTCTTTTCCACTTCCATCGAACGAGCCAGCGAATTGGCCTGTGAGCGAATGGTGCTGAAGGGCGTTTCGGCATCGAAGACCAAGGCCAGAACGGTGACCTCGTCCAGCAGAGTCGCATAGAGCATATGCTCGGCCCGGGTGGATTCCAGACGGGCAAAGCGCAACAAGTCGCCGCCGCTTTGATCGTCCCAATTGGTGGTGACCAGTTGGACGACTTCCTGCGCGGCGTTCTGGGCCAGTTGACCGGCATACGCCCACAATTTACCGTTGCGGGTGATCAGCGCAGCCTGCGCCGAGGACTCAAGAGTGAGCCGGGTAAGGCGCTGGGCGGCCTTGTTCACATCCTGCAACCAGGCAATCTGTCCGCCGCCGGGCGTCATCGGGGCTGCCGGGACACTCGCGGCAACTTCGGCCGGTGCTTCTTCCTCAATGACTGGTCTGGCTTCGACAGAAGGCGGCTTCACTTCGCCAAGCATTCCCATCAGTTCAGGCAAATAAAAGGGTTTGCGAAGCAGAATCCACGGGCGGATGGAATCCAATGCGGGAGGGATATCCTCACCGGAAACGATGACCAACCGGAGGTCCCGCGCGACCATGCGCAAGGCGCGGCCAATCATGGCCACAGCCTCCGCGCCCAAATCCATATCGAGAAAAGCCAGCGAGCATGCTTCCGCTTTGAGCTGCAGGATTGCCGAAGGCTCATCTGCCGCGACGGAGACGCGATAATTGTTCGTCTCCTCGAGACTGATGCGAATCATCTCGCCGAAACTTGTATGGGGCGTAACAACCAGAACAGATGCGGTCATATTGGGGAAAGTGTATCACTTTACAGGCCCTAGGGCAAGTGACACACGCGGGGGATGCCCGTCAATGTTATTGAGGTTCGCCAAATGCAATCACGACAACATGCTGGTTTAGGAATTGAGGCGGAGCCGGCGGCTGAGCGGGCACGATCTGGCCAAGTGTGTAGCCTCCCGCCAGGGGTACCTCGGTGCCGAGGATATCCTGCACGGCAGTGATCTCGGCGCCGGGCGTGGCGCGCAGAAGCATCTGCCAGGCAACATCCACAAGCACAAGGGCAAAGGCGGGCCGGCAGTCGCCCAGTTGGAGAATGGCCTGCTGGGCAGCCTGCTGGGCGGCCTGCTGGCAGGCGGTGCGGCTTCCAACCAGCAGGTACGCGTCCACACCGTCGCGGATGGGGGCATTCATGCGGAAACTGCCATCGGCCTCGACACGTAATGGAGAACGAACGACGAGCGATTCACCCTGATCCACGCCGAGGGGATAGAGCCGCGCCAAATAGTTGAGCGGAGGGAAGGCCCAGTCGCGGGCCGGATGACCAAAGAGCTCCGCGTACGTCTCAGAGGCCGGACGACCGTCCAGTGTGCGCAGCCAGAAGCCGCGCGAGCGCGTCACGCGGAACTGACTGCCGACCGGGTCCCACCCGTGACCGTAACCGATGCCGATCTTCGTGCCGCCGCGCAGAATGGCCGCGGCCAGACCGCCGGTCCCGGCTTGTGTCCCGGCAAATTGATAGGTGTTGCCGGTGTGCAGGTCGCCGCTGGACAATCCCCCCACCAGCGGTACGCCATCAGCGGGAAAGGCACTGCATAACTGCTCGGCATCGCCGTTGAAACCGTCGGCGAAGAAGAGCAGATGCTGGGCCGGCCGGTCGGGAGGTGTTAGTTGAATAAGCCGCGCCGCTGTTTCGCGGGCGCTCTGGGCGTAGCCCGGCAACCAATGGACCTCGGCGCGCAGGTCGCCGCTGAGCAAGGCAACGACAACCGAGTGAGGATGCTGGCCTTCATTCGTCAACCCGGCCGGGGCACTGAAGCCAAGCACCGGCATGTCGCCGGTCAGGCTGGTGACTCCGGCGGCTACTTCGCGCGCAGGGTATTGATTCGAGGCAATGACGATTCCCAGGCTCGGCGTAGCCGCGCCCAGGCGGTTGAGTGCCTGGTGCGTGGCCTGCAATCCCGCTTCACGGCCATCGAGGGCCTGCGCCTGTCCAACTGCAGCGACAAAAGTCATGGTTATCCTTCGGCCACCGGGATGGTCAGATGGAAAGTGGTTCCCTTGCGAAACTCGCTCTCGAACCAGATGCGCCCGCCCTGCATCTCAACCAGGCTCTTGGTGATGTTCAACCCCAGGCCGGTGCCGGGCACTTCGCGGGCTTTTTGATCTTCGGATCGGAAGAATTTCTGGAAGATCTTCTGCTGGTCTTCAGGGCTGATACCAATGCCCGTATCGCGTACCCACAGGTGCACCACCTTTGCCGCGCCCTCAGGATCCCACCGGTTCTTTGTGGACTCGGCGCCAACGAAAATCCTGCCGGCTTCCGGGGTGTACTTGTGCGCATTGCTGACCAGGTTGGTGAGTACCTGTCCCACGCGGGTCGGATCGGCCCAGACCGGCGGCAGTTTGCCCGGCAGAGTCACCTCGATTACCTGTTTCTTCTCCTCGATCTGGCGGCTGGTGGAACGGACGACCTCTTCCACAATTTCAGGGATGTCAACAGGTTTGAATTCCAGACGTAGTCGGCCTGC
Source organism: Anaerolineales bacterium (assembly GCA_034435275.1). Lineage (GTDB taxonomy): Bacteria > Chloroflexota > Anaerolineae > Anaerolineales > Villigracilaceae > JBFMCC01. Next base: position 5,205 of record DAOTXP010000095.1, read on the forward strand.
CTCGATCTTTGAGTTGTCGTTCAAATCCGAGACAAGCGTGGACATGCGCTCCACATTCGACCGAATCGTATTCAGAAAATTCGATTGCATTTCATTGACCTGGCCGACCGCGCCCTTGGCGAGCAGTTCGGTATAGCCCTTGATCGAGGTCATCGGGTTCTTGAGTTCATGCGCCACAAACGAGACGAATTCGCTCTTGGCGTTGTTCGCGGCCTGCACTTCGTTGTATAGTTGTGCGTTGGAAATGGCGATGGCGGCATGGTCACTCAGGCGGTTGAGGAATGCCAGATCCTTCTCCGTACTTGCGACGCCTTCGAGCATGATCAGCCCGATGACCTGCGCCTCGCGTCGAATCGGAATCACGATCTGTTCGTGCGCCTCGGGCAGGAGACTGCCGCCCATGGCCGGGTCCAGGGCAACCCGTTGAGGCTGTCCGCTTTCGACTGCGGCGCGCAGGACAGGCAAGTCGAGCGGCATGGGCGTCTCGGAATAACCCGACAGATAGTCGCCATATCCCTGTTGGGCCATGATGCGCAGGTCGCCGGTTCCCTTTTCGAGCATGCCAATCAGCCCAGCCTCCATGCCTGACTGACGCATGGCCCACTCCAGCGTGATGCGCAAAGCGCGGTCCATTTCGAGGCTGGCATTGAGTTCACGGTCAATGCGTTGCATGACCGAGAGTTCCTCCACGCGGGCGGCCAGTTCCTGGTCAGTCAAGGTGTATAGACGCGAGTTCTCGATGGCGACCGCGGCCTGACCTGCAAATGCGGTCAGCAGGTTCTGGTCGTCGCCGCCGAAGGGAAGGCCGTCGCGGCGATTGATGACTTCGATGACGCCAATCACACGATCCTTGACCTGTAGTGGCACGGCCAACAGCGTCTTGCTGACAAAACCGGTCTGTTGATCCGTCGCGTCGAAGTGATTGGAGGAACGCTGGGCATCGTTCTCGATGACCGGGGCGCGCATCTGCACCGCCCGCCCGACGATCCCTGTGCCGGGCGGCAGGCGCCGACCTAGCAGGTCGCCTGCCACCTGACCGACCGTCACTTTGAAGATCAATTCATCCGTATTCTCATCCACGAGGAAGAGACTGCCCGCCTCGCAATTCAAAATGCCGACGGCGTTTTCAAGGATATTCTGGAGCAACGGTTCCGTTTCCAATGTGGAGGTCAACTGGCGCGTAATTTCGTTCAGCGTGGAAAGCTGGATGGCGCGGCGCTGGGTCTCCTGAAGCAGGCGCGCCTTGACGATGGCGCCCGCCGTTTGATCGGCGATGGCCTGCATCAATTCCATCTGCCCTTTTGTGTAGGATACATTTGGATCGCGCGTCCCCACGCTCAACGCGCCGATGGTCTCCGCACCGGCATTGAGCGGCACGCCCATCCAGGCATAGACGCCGTTGTGCCCCGGCAACACGTTGCGCGCCTGGCACTCGCGCCGGTAATCCTGTGTGAGGAGCGGGCGGCCCCTGCGGATCACATCCGGAATCAACCCCTCATGTGGCGGAAGCGGATCATTCTCAAGGTCTTCGCGGCGATCTTTGTTCTCAACACAAAAACCATAATAAAAATAATCTGCGGGCTTATTATGTAAAGTGATATGAAAATCGGACGTGGGCAGGATCTGCCCGGTCTGAGCATAGATCAGTTCGAGCACGTCGTCGAAGGTCAACGTGATGTTGACGCCCTGCGAGACGCGCGTCAGCGCGTTCATCTCCGCCACGCGCCGCTCGAGGTTGACCACCGTCTGCACCCGTCCAATCGCGACCGAGGCCTGGTCACTGAGATTCTCGAGGAAGGTCAAATCCTGAGGCGTATACGGCCGGCCCGAACGACGCGGACCGAGCGCCAGCCAGCCGAGCACACGGTCGCCGCTCGGCAGGCCGATGAACAGACGTGCAGCCAGCAGGGCAAGCCGCGATTCCTCGGGCTCGAAGCCGGGCGGCAGGGAAGTGCCGTCCAAGTATAGAGGCAGACGTTCGCGTTTGAAATATTCCACCAGCGGACTCGAGGCCAGGAAGCGGATGTCGCTGGTGGGACGGCCATCTTCCCCGGACACCGCAACGTATTGATCATTCAGATCGTCGAAAATGTAAATATGCACGCGTTCGGGCGCCAGTGTGGCCTTGACGTGCTCATGGATCACGTTCGTAATTGCGGGCAGGTCCAGTGCGGTCGTGAGGTTGTGGCTGAACTGCTGTAATTGCTGGCTGTAGACGCGCTGGCCGCGGAAAAAGGTCTTGTCAACAATCTCCTGCAAGCGCGTACGCAATGGATCGAGCAAAACCGCCACGAGGAAGACCAGGAGGCCGATGATGAATGGATTGTCGGTGGGCATGGCTGTACGGAAGATCAGGCCCGCACCCATGACCAGCAAGGCATAGGCGCTCACCACCAGGACCGTCAGCAGGGCATAAGCCAATCCCTGGCGCACCCAGGCGTCGGTCCGCAGGAGGCGGAAGCGCAGGATGGTATATCCAATGGCGGCCGGGAAGAGAACGACCGGCAACAACAACCAGGTCGAGAACTCGAACAGATGATAGGGCGTGGTCAGCATCCACGCAATCGTCGGACTGAGGCCGAGGACTGCGCCCAGCAGAATCGTACGCGACTGCGATTTCACCACCGGCGAAGGCGAGGCCAGCGCGTGATAGATATTGAAACCGAAATAAACAAGAGCCGCCAGGCCAACGTAGATATAGATGATCCTCCAAGCCAGAAAATACGCGGTCGGCTCGGAGAAGTTAAAGAGGGTTGTAAACGCGTACAGGGAGAGCAGGAGCGCGACCAGGTAGCCAACCCAGCGCAGGTAGGGCCGATTGATGACCGGGCGGAATTCCTGCGGGAAGGTCAGCGACATGTCTATAAACGCGCCGCCTATCATGGCAAGCCCAAAGGTCCAGAGGTGAGTGAGGCGATGGGTAGTGTACAGGTCGAATAACGCGCCTGTGGCAATGGCCAGCGAGGAGGCGAATACAGTGAAGGCGCGCCCAGCCGACTCGGTGCGGCGCAGGCCAAAGATCCATACGCTGATAGCCAGGAACAGCGCGCAGATGATGCTTGGAATGAGAAGATAGGAGATGCGGTCGGAGGACGGAAACGCGTGCAGGGTCACATCGAAGGTCTTGATATCTCCGTTGACCAGCCGCACGGTGACAGGAACGGTCTCGCCCGGTGAAAACCGTTCGAGAACCGCGCCCGCTTCGGAGGCGCTCTTGACATCCACGCCGTTGACTGCCAGCAATTGATCGCCCAGCGTGACGCCCTGGTTGGACAGGTCCCAGCCTTCGCTGGAACCGCTGGGTCCCCCCCCGTTGAAGACCAGGGTATGTTCGAACAGCCTGCCCAGGAAAGGCTGCTCAAGCCAGTGGTTGGCCAAGAACAGCCCGGCGGCAAAAACCAGGATCGCCGCGGCCTGATAAACCAGCACGATAATCTGCAGGGCCCTGCCAAAGGTCGCGTTGAAACGCTGAGGCTGAATCATATTCGAGGAGAATTTTACACTTTTTTGGCCGGGCGGAAGGTGGTACTTTCATAACAAAGCCGTTAAGCAGAAACCCGCTTCCTTCGGGAAAACGGGTTTCTGCAGGCAGGCTATATGTCCAGATTTCGGACGGCCTTAGCGTGCGTTTGGATAAACCTTCGGCGGGGATCCACCGCGTCGCCCATGAGCATGTCGAAGGTCCGGTCGGCCTCGGCCGCGTCGTCCACGGTGACGAGGAGGAGGGTGCGGTTCTCCGGGTTCATAGTCGTTTCCCACAACTGTTCGGGGTTCATTTCCCCCAAACCCTTGTAACGCTGGATGGCCGCCTTTTCGCCGCCCAGTTCCTTGAGCGCCTTGTCTTTTTCGGAATCGCTGTATACATACTTGACCTGATTCTTGTGAGCCACGCGATAGAGTGGCGGCTGGGCAATGTAGAGGTGGCCGTCTTCGATGAGGTCCGGCATGTAGCGGAAGAAGAAGGTCAACAGCAGGGTGCGGATATGACTGCCGTCCACGTCCGCGTCGGTCATGATGATGACGCGTCCGTAGCGAAGACCTTCGAGATCGAACGAATCGCCGATGCCAGTGCCAAGGGCGGAGATGAGCGCTTTGATCTCATTGCTCGAAAGGATCTTGTCGAGGCGGGCGCGCTCGGTATTCATAATCTTGCCGCGCAGAGGCAGGATGGCCTGGAAGTGCCGGTCGCGTCCCTGCTTGGCCGAGCCGCCGGCCGAGTCGCCTTCTACGATATACAATTCGGTCTTGGACGAGTCGCGCTCGGAGCAGTCGGCCAGCTTGCCGGGCAGGGTCAGGCTCTCCAGCGCGGACTTGCGGATGACCAGGTCGCGCGCCTTGCGGGCCGCGTCGCGCGCCCGCGAGGAGGTAAGACACTTCTGCACGATAGCCCTGGCCGCCTGCGGATTCTCTTCGAGAAAAGTGCTGAAGGCCTCGCCCACGATCTGTGTGACGTAGGTCTGCACCTCGGGGTTCATCAACTTCACCTTGGTCTGCGACTCAAATTGCGGGTCGGGGTGCTTGACCGAAACGATGGCGGTCAGCCCTTCGCGCGTGTCGTCGCCCGTGAAGTTGGGGTCGGCGTCCTTGAGCAGGCCGTTCTTGCGGGCATAGTCGTTGATCACGCGCGTCAGCGCGGCGCGCAGACCGGTCATGTGCGTACCGCCGTCCACGGTGTTGATCGTGTTGGCGAACGAATAGACCGATTCGATGTACGCGTCGGTGTACTGGATGGCGGCCTCGATGCCGATGCCTTCCATCTGCTTTTCGACGTAAACCGCCGAATGCAGGGTCTCGCGGTTGCGATTGAGGTAGCGGACGAACGAGGTGATACCGCCCTCGAAATAGAAGGTCATCTCGCGATTCACGCGTTCGTCTACGAAATAGATGGTCACGCCGCGTGTGACGAAGGCCATCTCGCGGAAGCGCTGGACGAGCGTGTCGAACTTGTAAGTTACCTCGTCCTTGAAGATCTTCGGATCATACTTGAACGTGACGGACGTGCCGGTTACCTCGCCTTTGACCTTGCCGATGACCTTGACCGGCTCTTTCGGGTAGCCGCGTTCGTAGCGCTGGAAATGCACCTGTCCCTCGCGCTTGACCTCCACCTCGCACCACTCCGAGAGCGCGTTGACCGCGCTCACACCCACGCCGTGCAGACCGCCCGACACCTTGTACCCGCCGCCGCCGAACTTGCCGCCCGCATGCAGGGTGGTCATCACCACTTCCAGCGCGGACTTCTTCATCTGCGGATGGATGCCGACCGGGATGCCGCGCCCGTTGTCAACGACCTGCACACTGTTGTCCGGGCGGATGCGGATCTCGATGCGCGTGCAGGCCCCGGCCAGCGCCTCGTCAATGGCGTTGTCCACCACCTCGTATACGAGGTGGTGCATGGCCTTGATGTCCGTGCCGCCCACGTACATGCCCGGGCGGCGGCGCACCGCCTCCAGCCCTTCCAGCACCTGAATATTTTCAGCTTCGTATTTTGCACCGTTGGATTTTGCCACAAAAACCTCCAAACATTATGCCTGGCGCGGAGCGGTCCCGGTATTCAATCGTTCAAGGACCGTCTGCAGCCAGACATTCATCTCTCGATAGTAGATAAAACTCGCCGCCAGCAAAGCAGTCGTGATGAAGGCGTGTCCCGCCAAACCCACCGCGGTCATCCAGGACGAATCGGGAGGAATCGCCCACAGGAAATTCAACCCCTGGCTGATCAGGAATACCGCCGCCACGAACAGACTGCTGGTCGGCAGAGTGAAGCGCGCCATCTTCAGACTAGTGAGCACCGAATTCAGGACGTTCTGGCCGCGCACGAAAATCCCATGCGGCGAAAAAAACAGCGGCACCGCCAGCCATAATCCCAGAATCATCAAAACCAGCAAAGCCATCTGCACCATCACTGGACTGAGCAGGTACAAAATGGATAGAACGCCAGCCAGCGGAATTCCCAAGACGAACAACGCCACCGTGCAGAACAATGAAAACATCAACGACTGGAGTACAGTCGCCGCGGACCCGCGGCCGTTCGACGAATAACCGGCTGCCGCGGCCACCCAGCGAAAGTACACGCCCCCGCCGAGCCATCCGAGCAGGGTCAATCCAAGCATCCACACAAGTACCTGCTCGATCGAAGCCACTTCGACCACCTGCCTCAATCCCAGCGGCGAATCGACCGGAAGTTTCCCGGTCATCAGACTGGTAATCCCGATTGGGAAGGTCCGCAACAGACTGAGCAGATTGAATCGCTGCAGGAATGTCGCGTAGGATTCCTGGGTAAGGCGAATCTCCTCCGCAGAAAAACCACCGCCGCCGGTCAAGCGCAGCATCTCCTGGAATACTGCAAGCAGCAACTGTTGCAGGCTCAAGCGCGGACCGAGCCAGAGTAATGCGTCCAGTCCCAGCGGAAGCAGGATGGGCGCCAGATGGCCGGCGATGGCATCGAAGCCGGCCCTCAGTGAGACGATCACTCCGGGAGGAGGAGGCAGTTCCGTCAGATTGCGGGGCGTTTCCATGGCCGACTGATTTTACCATATCGGTAGAACATACTTTCACCACCCCATCGGCGGTCTGCTCTTGGCATCCCCTCTACAGGCAAGTACAATCCATACCGTGAAAAGACCATCCAGCCTGCCCGATCCGAATCGGGTCGGCGTTCTCACCGCCGCGATCCTGCTCGCTTTTGCCTTAACGCGACTCGTTCCCTCGCCACAATACGACCTGCGTATGAACCTGGGCGAGTTTCTCATTGAAGTCCCGCTCAACCTGGCGACCGGCCTGGCCCTCCTGGCGGCCGGGCTGACCGCCACCGGCATGGACTGGCTGTTGCGCGCCCATCCCGCCCTTGGCGGGAAAAGCACAGCGGAACATTGGCTGCTCCCCACACTGACGACCTTTATCCTCGCCGTGCCGCTGGCGGTGCTACCGCCCGGTCCAGTTTGGTGGGCGGCGTTTACCGTCGGAGGCATCATCCTCATTGCTGTATTCTTCGCCGAGTATGTTGCCGTGGATCCCTCCGCGCCCGCTTATGCCGCCGCCACCGCCGGCTTGACAGCCGTTTCCTTTGCCATCCATCTCATCCTAACCACTGCATTACGCTTTGCAGGCGTCCGCATGATATTGCTGGTACCGTCCGTATTCATCGTCGCGGCATTGATCGGTCTGCGTACGCTGCATCTGCGGCTGGGCGGCCGCTGGGAATTTGGCTGGGCAGTAGCTGTCGGCCTTGTCTCCACCCAACTCGCCGCGGGATTGCACTACTGGCCGCTCTCTCCCCTCCAATTCGGGCTGATCCTTCTCGGCGAGTTATATGCGCTGATCTCACTGGCAATTCAACGGGGCGAAGGGATCCCCCTCAGGCGGGCCGCGGCAGAGCCATTGGCCGGCTTCCTGCTCGCAATCACTGCCGCCGTCCTCCTGCGTTGAGCAACCCTCTGCCCGTTCTCGTGTTAATTTCTTCAACTCGAAATATTGGATGGAGAACTGGAATGCAAATTCTCATTGATATCGGGATCATCGTACTCGCCTATGTTCTTGGCTCGATCCCTTTTGGCTTACTGGTCGTTAAACTCAAGACAGGAAAGGATATTCGAGAAATTGAAAGTGGCCGCACCGGGGGCACGAACGCCATGCGGGCGGCAGGCTTTGGCGCCGGTCTTCTCACCGCGATTCTCGATATTCTCAAAGGCGCCGTCTCCGTTTGGGTTGCGCAGGCCATTAGTCCCGATGATCATCTTATTCATGTCCTTGCACCGATCGCGGTCATCTTCGGTCACAACTATTCGATCTTCCTCACCGAGAGAGATGAACAGGGACGTTTGCGCCTGCGCGGCGGCGCGGGCGGCGCGCCCTCGGTGGGTGGCGCGTTCGGTTTATGGGCGCCCTCGCTCGCCATCATCTTCCCGCTCGGAGCGCTGGTTTACTTCACGGTCGGTTACGCATCCATTGCCACGATGAGCGTGGCACTCTTTGCCATCATCCTCTTTGGCATCCGCGCCTGGATGGGCCTCATGCCATGGGTGGATGTCTTGTACGGGCTCTTTGCATTCATGCTCCTGGTCTGGGCCTTGCGGCCCAACATTCAAAAACTATTCAGCGGGAACGAACGGCTCATCAAATACAGCCTGCACGCGTGGATCAAGTCCCGCCGCGAGAAAGCCCGGGACGCGGCCTGAACGAGCCTGATCTCAACGAATGAAAAACGAGACGGGCCTCTCGTCCGTCTCGTTTTGATTCGCTTCTTTCCCGACCTTCAGCCTGCCCCCATTTTCGGACCTATCTCTTCCCCCCATCCATCATCTGCTCAAGCAGGGTGGACAAATTGCGCTGATGCAGTTGTTCCGCCAGGCCGCCAAGATAGACGCGGCTCTTGCCACATGACTCAATATTCGCCGACTCCAAAATCTCCTCCGGCAACCGGCGGCGGGCGGCCATTTTGACCACTTTCTTAATCGCCGCAAGATAATTCAGGTTCTCCCGAACCGCCGCGTCGATCTCGCCGCGCAGGATGATGTCGCCGTGACCCTGGATGATATTCTCCAGCCCCATGCGCCCAATTTTTTTTATGGACGCCACAATATCGTCCAAGTTGCCATCCACAACATAGGGCAGAGGCATAAAGGCATCTCCCGCGAACAGGACGCGATCCTCTTCAACCAGCACCGCGATCCCATCCTCGCTGTGACCAAGAGCGGGCATAATCGTCAGGTTCTTTTTGCCCACCCGCAGGGTCAACTCACCGGAGGAAAAGGTCATCTGCGGCAGGACAATCCTCACCTGGCGCAGGGCATTGTTCTGGCGGCGCGCATTCTCCAGTGACGGAACACCGCGCTCGGCCAACAGATCGCGGCAGCGCGCATGGGCAATGATGGTCGCGCCGGGGAAGAAGCAGTTGCCCCAGGTATGGTCAGCATGGTAATGCGTATTGATGATGTAACGTACGGGCACACCTAATTCGCGTTCGACGAAATCGCGTATGCCCAGGGTTTCATCGGGGAGGGCTAGGGTATCTATCACCACCGCCCACTGCGGACCGGCGATCACACCCGCCGTCACTTGGGCATAGACGTCGCTCTGGAACCAGAAGACGTTTTCGGAGACTCGTTCTCGTTGCATTGGCTGTCCTTGGAGAATTTCCCCTAAAATAACACAAATGCCCCCTTAAAGTCAAATTTTAACCCTTGCGTGTGACTTTCACTCGAACCACATACCGATCCCGCGCTCCGAAGCGATATTTGTATTCCTCGTTCCCACGCATGAAATCGAACTCCGCCCGCCCGTGTTCGATGGCCCATTGCAGGCTGTAGGCCAGCAACACCCAGCCCGGAGAAAACTCATTGAAGGCGCGATCCACGCCGGAGTTATAGCCCCATAAGCGGTTGTTGTAATCGAAGCAAAAGGAGGCGGCCGCCTTCTGCCCGTCCACTTCGAGGAAGGCCAGCCATAACCACCCGCCGCGCAGGGCAAGATACGCTGTCGCCAGCATTTGACGGCGCATCGGCTCCGTCAGAAAAGCGGACTTGGCGGGGTCCTGCGTCATCAGGCGGAAGAAATCCTCCATGGCCGCGTCAAGCATGGACTCGTCCTCCACCAGATACCAGCGCACTGGTCTTTCGGATTCGGCCGCGCGGCGCAGTTTCCGCCGAATCTCGTGGCGCTGTTTTTTGTCAATGCCGGCCAGATAAGATTCGAAGTCGGCAGGCAGGGGAATATATGGCGTGGGCTGATAGACCTCCTGCGAATACGTCCAATCGCGCGACGCGGCGCTCTCCTGCAACGCGGCGAGTGTGAATGACGCGTCGGGGAGGTTATATAAATCGAGGACGCGCCAGGTCAAATCGCCGCGTGATCCGAGAACGTCGAAGAGTCCATGTACAAAACGCGGCAGGTCGGCGGGACGTGCGATCAGGTCGAGATAATCTGAAATTTCAATCGAGCCGAGCAGGAAGAGCGCGGGGGCACCTTCGCGATGGGTAGCAGAAAAAAACGGAGCGACGCCAATCAGTCGTCCGTCTTCAATGGCGGTGATAACGACCAGTTCTGCCTGCGGCCATTCCCCGCCGCCGCGCGTTTTCCACCAATTGCGCAGATACTCGAAACGCAGAAACGGAGTGTCGGTTACGCTTTCGCCGAGCAACGCGTCCCATTCTTTTGCGAGAGGCGCGAGCGATTCAAAAGAGGTGTGAAGGGTGAAATCCATTGGGGTTCAGAGACAGATGCAGGAGAATTTTACCAGTTATAATGAAGGCGAGTTTCATCAACTTCTTACTGCCGTGTCCACGCTCAACCTGAACCTGCTCTGCCTCTACCGTTTTAACGGACAGGACCTGCCGGCCGCGCCCGGCCTGCTGGCCGTCACGCCGCCGCGCAAGACGGCGCGCGGCCGCGAGCAGGATAATCTCATCGTTTATCTTCTGTTGAACGGCAACGCTCCGTTCTCCACCGCCGAATACACCCAATTGACCGAGCTAGCGGCCAGCCAGTTCTACAACACCTCTGGCGCGGTCACCTCGGCATTGCGGGTCGCGGCCGAATCACTTAACCGCGCCCTGCTCGACCGCAACCTGGCTTCGACCGGCCGCGGCCAGTACGCCATCGGCTGGCTCATTCTGGGCGCGTTGCGCGGCGACTCACTTTACATTCTGCAGAGTGGCACCACACACGTTTTCTGGCAGGGAAAGGACGATACGCGTCACATCCACGATGAGACGCTTTCAGGAAAAGGCCTCGGTCTCAACCAGACCATCAGCCCCTATTATTCGCAACTGTCTCTCAAGCCCGGCGAGCGTCTGCTCTTGTGCGGGAAACTTCCAACCAGTTGGGCAGGCATCGTCTTTTCGGATCGCGGCCTGCCCGCGCTCGAATCCAGCCGCAGACGTTTGATGGCCCTCGCCGAAGGCGACTTGAACGCCGTGTTGGTACAAGCCCAGAGCGGCCCCGGCGACATGACCATCATGCGTCCGGCCGCGGTGGATTTGGGCGCGCCGCCTCTCACGGCGCCTCCCCCCCTCGTTTCCCCTCCACTGGGGAGAATGGAAGGGAGACCGGCCCCGGCCGCCCAGCCTGCCCCGGCAGAATCCGAACGGGACTTCCGAGATTTGGCGGACCTCGGGAGTCCGGGCAAACCTGCGCACGTAGTGGGACATCCTCCCGCGGACCAGCCCTCGGCGTATGCCATCCCGCCCCAGCCCATCGAAGAGATCCCTCCCGCGCCTGAGGCTCCACCTGCATTCAGTGCGCCGCCCGCAACACGCACTTTCCCGCCCTCCATTCCGCGTTTACAACCGACTCCGCCGGAGCCTGAGCCGCTTCCGCCTGCCGTGATGGCGGACGAGGCACCCGTCATCGGCGAAATTGATTTCGCCGAGGCGCCCTCGCGGCGCGGCCCTTCGCAGGGGACGCGTCAGGCGGCACGCCTCGCGGTCAACGGGATCCAGTCCTGGCGTCGCGCGAATGAGCGTTTCTCGTCCGCGTTGCGAGATTTCCTGCCGCGGCTCCTGCCCGGCTCGAAACCCGGTCAGCCGTTCGCGCTTCCATCCTGGGCCATGGGCTTTATTGCCGTCGCGGTTCCATTCCTCGTGGTCACGATCGCGGTTGTGATGTACTTTCGCTTTGGGCGCAACGCCCAGTACGATACCTACATGGCACAGGCAATTGTCATGCAAACCCAGGCCGTGAATGAGAGCCATCCCGTCCGTCAACGCGATCTGTGGAAAAATGTTTTAGCGCTGGTGGGAAATGCCGAGGCATTCGGCACGACTCCTGAATCCGAGGCGCTGCGCGTCGAGGCGCAGAATAATCTGGATACCCTTGAAGGGGTGCGCCGCCTGAACTTCACGCCCGCCTTCAGCAGCGGGGTCGGCGTGCAGATCAGCCGTATGGCCGCCAGCGAAACCGACCTGTTCCTGCTGGACGCGGTCACGGGGAATATCCTGCACGCGCCGCTCGCGCCCGGCGGGCTGAACCTGGACTCGGCCTTCTCCTGCGCGCCCGGGCAATATGGCGTCAACTCGGTCGGGCCGATGGTGGACCTGGTCGTCCTCCCCAAGCAAAACCTGATTGACGCCAGCGTGATGGGCGTGGATGCGGCCGGCAACCTGTTGTATTGCAAGTCGGCGCAGGTCGCGCAAGCCTTTGCCTTGCCAGCGCCCAACACCAACTGGGGGCGCGTCACGGCCATGGCCTTCGATAATGGGGACCTTTACATCCTGGATGCGCCGGCGCGCGCGGTATGGATCTTCCCCGGCAAAGGCGGCACCTTCGTGGATTCACCGCTGTTCTATTTCGGAACACAGGTGCCGGAGATTCAGAACGCGATTGACATTGCCATCAGCGGCGATGTGATGTATCTGCTCCACGCGGACGGAAGCCTGACCCGTTGCACGTACAGCCGCCTCGAAACGAAGCCGACGCGCTGTGAATCGCCTGTTCCCTTGGTCAATCCGTTCCCGGCTACCGCGCAAGAGAACGTGTTTGCGCAGGCCCATTTCACACAACTGACCCTCACCGCGCCGCCCACCGCTTCCATTTTTCTGCTGGATGCGGACGGACAGGGCGTTTACAGCATCGGCCTGCAAGGACTGGAATTGCAGAGTATCATGCGACCAGCCTTACCACTTCCACCCGGCGCGCTGGGAGCGATCACCGAAAGCCCGAATCACGTGCTGTACCTGGCGCTCGGCGATCAGGTGTATTTTTCAACAGCCGCACCCTAATTCGCGGAGGAACCATGTCCAACACCTCTGGCAACTTTCTGACTGCGATCATTAATTTTTTGCTGTCCCTGTTTGGGAAAAAGAAGCCTCAAACACCCGAGCCTTCGCCCACGCCGGTCCCGGAGAATATCCCGAACGAGCCCGCCCAGCCTGTCACCTCACGCGTCCTGCTCGTCGTCTACGATCCGAGCATGGAGGATGGCCAGAAACTATCGCAGAAACTGGGCTGGTATCGCACCGACGACCTCATCGCGGGCTTCATGGACGACATCCAACAGAACAGTCACGGCATGGCACGTTACGAGATCGTCCAGCGCTATGAAGTGGACGAGTTCCCCGCGAAGGTGGATGGCTTCCGCTACACGCCGCAGTCTTACATGGATGTGCTGCGCGGCGCGGCTTCCCCGCACATGCCGCAGGAAGTGGATTATCAGGCCATCCTGACACAATTCAACATTTTGTCGCGCGTCTCGAAGAGCGAGATTGACGAAGTGTGGGTCTTCGCTTTCCCGCATGCGGGTTTCTACGAATCAACCATGGGCGGCGCAGGCGCGTTCTGGTGCAACGCGCCGCCATTGAGGGACACAGCCGCCTGTCCGCGCCGGTTCGTATTGATGGGATTTTCCTATGAACGCTACATCGGCGAGATGCTCGAGTCGTTTGGGCATCGCACCGAGTCGATTCTTGAGAAGACCTTTGAAAAACTGCAGGGTGATGCGAACCTATGGAAGCGTTTCATCCGCTACGAACAGACCGCGCCGGGCAAAGCCGCCTGCGGCAATATCCATTTTGCGCCCAACAGCGTGCGCGACTACGACTGGAATAATCCCACCACGGTCAAGAGCGAGTGCTACGACTGGCTGTTGAATTTTCCCAATTTCAAAGGCGACATCCGAGATGTGACCTCAGCCGAATGGGGCCGCGGCGAGATCCGCGCCCACCATCAGTGGTGGCTCAAACACCTCCCGCACGCGGCGGGGCGGCAGAACGGAATCCACAATAACTGGTGGCAGTATGTGATGGATGTGAACAACGTGAAGGTGTAATGTCCAGAGACCAGGTCTCTCGAAGAAACCGGGTCTCTTTTATTTTCTGAATACGAGACTACAACACGTCACCCCGCCCTCGGCCTTGGCGAGTTCGCCCGCATCCACAGGCACAATTGGTATCCCTGCCGCTTCGAGACGTTCCCGCGTCTTTGGATATTCGGATGGATAAATGACCGCGTCGTCGATCAACAGCGCGTTGGCCGCGTATGGCTCGGACGGATCCACTTCGATAAAATCGAATCCCTCGAAATGAGACTTCCCCGCCCAGGCAGGGTTAATCAACAGAGTCTTCTCACTCACCTGCGTCACCGCGGATTTCAAGTGCAGGCAATCCGTCACAGGGACGCCGCGCACGCGGCACCCGAACGGCCACAGCAGAGACTGTAACTGTTCCACCGCGGCCATGTTCGAGCGCAGGGTCAGTCCCACGTAGACCTGCTTTCCAAGCACCAGCACATCGCCGCCGTCCAGCGCGGCGGGCGGCTGGATGCGAATCAATCGACGATACGGCGCGAGCGCCGCTGCCATCGATTCCACCTCGGGCTTGCGCGAGTCTGCGCCGGGGTTGGTCAGCACCGCGGCCTCGTCCAGCACGATGGCCGTATCTTCGACGAAGACTGAATCGGGCAGGTCGGGTTCCTCGGGCAGGCAGGTCACTTCCACGCCCAGGCTTTGCAGGGCGGTTACATATTGCGCGTGCTGTGCGCGGGCGCGGGATACGTCAATGGGCGTGCGCGCCAGATGCGTCAATTCGCAATGGATAATCGAACGGCTGACTTCGCGGGTGATGGCAATGAGCATGTCTCCTCACTTGGATTCCCAGATTTGATACAACCCTAGTTTGCTTCCCTCCCCATCCGAATAAAACGATTCAACGACATTGAATCCGCTTTCGGCTGCGAGTCGCATCAACTCCTCCTCGCTGAATTGATGCACATAGCGCAGACCTTCCCCGCCGCGGCGCCAGTCGAGCAGATAGTCGCCCTCATCAACGTCTTCGGCCTTCAATCCAATCCGTTCCCAGGGCTGGACGCGGGCGCGCAGGCGCGGGCTATTCAGGAATTGCCAGTTGGAGAGAACGAAACGGCCATCTTCTGCCAGTAAGCCATGCACAGTGTTGAGGAGATTCAAGCGCAGGTTTTGGCCGGGGATGTGATGCAGGGTGGCAAAGGCAAAGATCAAGTCGAAAGTCGAAAGTCGAAAGTTGAAAGTCCAATCGGGCGAGGTCAAATCTGCTTGCCGAAAAATAGCAGAGAAACTTCCGGGCTGAAAATCCGCTTCTCGTAAGAGTGACGGGCTGAAGTCCAGGCCGAGATACGAACCGCGGTGGCCGCGCCGGGCCAGGCTCCGCGCCAGTTGGCCGTTGCCGCATCCCAGGTCGAGGATGGATTCGCCGCCGTGCAGGGTCTCCAGAACCCGCGTCACACCGGGCTGGAGTCTGCGGCGGGTGGACGAAAAGTCCGCACCGAATTGCTCGTAGAACTGGCGGTTGAGCGCCAGCAGGCGCGCCGCGGCCGTCGCTTCCATGCCCCGATTATATCGGGTTATAATCCTCGCCATGTTTAGCGGTGACGAGATCGCCCGCCTCTCGCAGGATTTCGAGACGAAACCTCCGCAGGACATTCTGCGCTGGTCTGCCGAACAGCTCTGCCCCGACCTTGCCCTGAGTTCGTCGTTCCAGACCCAGAGCCTGCCGCTCCTGCACATGGCTTCACAGATCATCCCCGGCCTGCGCGTGCTGTTCCTCGACACGGGGTATCATTTTTGGGAGACGCTCATCTTCCGCGAGCAGTTGCAGGCCGCGTGGAACCTGAACGTGGTTGATCTCTACCGCGACTCGCGCTGGGACGTGTACGTACGCCAGCACGTGCGCAGCCTTCCGCTCGACGACCCTGACCTGTGCTGTTACCTGCACAAGGTCCAGCCGATGCAGAAGGCGGTCGGCGGACTGAAGGCCTGGATCAGCGGCATCCGCCGCGACCAGACTCCCGAACGCGCCCGCGCCCAGATTTTGGAATTGCAGGACGAGGGATTGGTGAAGATCAACCCCATGCTGAACTGGACGAAGGCCGACGTGGAACGTTACATCCAAGAGCACGGCCTGCCTGTCCATCCACTGTTGGAAAAGGGCTATCGCAGTATTGGATGTGCGCCCTGCACGCTCCCGGTCGGCGCGGAGGAGGCGGAGCGCGCGGGACGCTGGGCCGGGCGCGGCAAAACCGAGTGCGGCTTGCACACTGACATGTTCCGCCAGAAAGATTACGCGGAGTTGCATACAAAAGAGTAAAGCAAGAATACGATCGCGTCGAGCGGAGGCTTTCGAGTTCGTCGACACTTGCACCTGGCGCAAGTGCAGGTGAAGCCGCAGACGAGGCGCAAGTTTTCAGGCAAAACGCGCTTCGTTTCCACTACGCTCCTCTCAGCGCGATGCCTTTTTCCCAAATAAGCGTGAGTTGGATGGCCACGAAACAAAACTGGACCGCCCTCAAAGAATTGACCCCCGCCAAACTGGCGTTGGCGCGACAGGTGGTGGACGAAGTCCGCCGCGGCCGCGACCTGCACGCCAGCCTGCGCGCCCACGCGCCGGCCGAGGGCGGCGTGCTGGGCAAGTCCTTTCTCGTGGCGGCCTACAACGAAATGGTCGCGGCAGGCGAACTGGCCGCGGACACGGCCCTGCTGGAACGCATCCGCATGAAGCCCGTGCGGACGCTTTCGGGTGTGACCACCATCACCGTGCTGACCAAACCGTATCCCTGCCCGGGCAAATGTATCTTCTGCCCCACCGACGTGCGCATGCCCAAGAGTTACCTGCCCGACGAGCCCGGCGCGATGCGCGGCCTCGAACACGATTTCGACCCGTATGCGCAGGTCCGCTCGCGGCTGGAGCAGTTGGAGGCGGTGGGACATCCCACCGACAAGATCGAACTGCTCATCCTCGGCGGGACGTGGAGTTCGTACAAAAGGGATTACCAGGAATGGTTCGTGCAGAGGTGTTTCGAGGCGTTG
>DAOTXP010000096.1:0-1958 GCA_034435275.1 Anaerolineales bacterium
GATTGAGCGTCATCGTGCTCTCGGCCCTGGGATTGACCCTCGAAGATACGCTGACGCGTCTCAACGCGCTCAAACAGACGATCGGTCTGGCGGTCAACGTGGCCGCGGCGGTCTTCTTCCTGTTTTCGGGACAGGTGATCTGGCCGCTGGCAACCGTGATGGCCGCCGGCGCGCTTCTCGGCGGGACCCTCGGCGGGAGACTGGCAGGCCGAATCAAACCGTCCACGCTGAGGTGGACGGTGGTGACGATCGGCGTGATCGTGGCGGTGATTTATTTTGCGCGCTAGGCCAGCCGCTTTTCGGCCAACCCTTATCATTTTCAAGCAGGCAGCAGGTCGGTAAATACAAACCCGTCGCGCGTGACGGTTTCACCCACGCGGATGGACAGGGGATGCGCGAACATGGGTCCAGCAAAACAGAATGAATGAAATTCGCCGTTCTCGCCGCAGGGGTCAACCGTTTCGGGTAATTCGTTCAAGAGTTGGGAGTCGTAGAAGCGCCCGGCAAAGGCGGGGGAAAGGTGTTTGGGGTCAATGGTTGTAAGAACCGCGCACAGTTTGTTCTGGAGCATTTCTTCGGCGAGGGTTCTGGTATCTTCCGGCTGGCCCCAAATGGGGAAGAGGGGTCGAATGCCTGTGCCTGCCATCATGTTTTCACGGTAGGCGCGGATGTCCTCGAGGAAGAGATCGCCAAAGGCAATGTGCGTGACGCCTTCGCGTTTGGCGCGTGCGATCACATCCCGCATGATGGACTCGTATTGTTCGTTGGAGCAGGGCGCAGGCAGCGGCACAGACCAGAGCGGAACGCCCGCGGCTTCCGCCTGCCGTTCCACCAATCCCATGCGGACGCCGTGCATGGCAACCCGGTGGTTGGTTTCGTTGTAGGTGGTGAGCAAGCCGACGATTTCGACGCCGGGCTGTTGGCGCAGGGTGTACAGCGTCCACGCGCTGTCTTTGCCGGAGGACCAGGAGAGTAATACGCGTTGAAGGGTCATCGTTGTTTCTGAATCTGCTCGCGAAGCCATGGCAGGGCGGTCATCATCGAGGGCCCGTCGTGGATGATATTGTGCGGCGGGGAAATATCTGCCTGAATGGTGGGGATGCGCCAGCCGCGCTCGCGGGCGAGGTCGGCGGCCTGCACGGGGAATTCGGGTTCGGAATAAACGAGGAAGAGGTCGGGACAGCGGCGTTCCACTTCGGTCAGGTCGAGTTCCAGGTAACCGCGGCGCACGTCACCGAAGAGGTTCTCGCCGCCGGCGGCTTCGACCAGGTCGTGGATGAAGGTCAGTCCGCCGGTCATGCGGACGTGTTTGCCGAACCAGATTTCAGCGTAGATTTTAGGCCTGGGGGCCGGCGAAGCAGATTTGAGGTCCAGAAAGAGGCGGCTCCAGCGTTCAGCCAGGGAGCGGGCGGCGGGCAGGTCGTCTATCAGCGCGCCGAGGGTCAGCACGTTTTCCAAAATCCCATGCAGCGAGTTGGGCAGCGGGAGAGCATAGACGGGCAAACCGGCTTTGTGCAGCGTGCGCGCCAGCCCGCGCTGGACGCCGGTGGTGATGAGGACGAGGTCGGGGTTCGCGGCGCGCAGTTCGGCTTCGTCCACTTTCAGGTAATCGCCGACGATGGGGACGTTCAGCCCCGGCGTGAAGTTGGGACACCAGACCGAAACGCCCGCCAGCAAGCCGCCATGCCCCATGTGGACGAGGGCTTCGGTGAGGCCGGAGGCAAGCGAGACGATGCGGCGGGGGCGTTCGGGAATTTCGACAAAGTCAGCGAGGGGGTCGCAGTAGAGTTTCATGGGAGTTGGTGATTGGTAATTGCTTTGTTGTAAACATTCATCATTCCATCGCCCTGAGCGAAGCGCAGCAGAGACGAAGGGCGATGGATCGGTCACCTGCGCTTCGTCTTCGGCCCTTCGGCAGGCTCAGGGCCTCCGCTCAGCGCGGTGCTGGAAATGATGGC
>DAOTXP010000097.1:0-5442 GCA_034435275.1 Anaerolineales bacterium
GCCTCCCGGCTTTTGTCCTCACCGTGTACTGGCATTGGAAGGTCCAGGTCTCACCGGGATCCACCAGCCCGTCGTGGTCCGTATCGCCGCCGGTGTACGTCACCGCCCTGCACTTGTCGTCGGTCACCTTCGGCTCGACGCTGGCCGGGCCGCCGTTGGTGACAGTGTACGTGTACGTCACCGTCTCGCCCTTGCGGGCGGTGGCCGGGCCGGTCTTCTCGATCGCCAAGTCGAATTTCACCACGTTGGGGAAGGTCCAGAGAGTGTGGTGGCTCTTGCCTGCAACGTAATTGAAGCCCTTGTAAACGGTCACGTAGCCGTCCGGCAGGTCAACCTCCTTGAAGGTGAAGGCGCCGGGGCTCAACCAGAGTTCCAGCGGATCGTCCTGGCTGAAGGTGAACGTCCCGACCAGCACGTTGTCCTTATACGCCTCGAGCGTGAAGGGCGTGTTATCCGGCACGTCGTAGGTCACGTGACGCCAGCGGTAACACCAGTTCCAGTACAGGTAGAGTCTCTTCATCAGGGTCAACGGGTACAGGGTCGCGCGGTCCTGCGCCTCGAGGGTCGTGCCGCCGTAGGAGCCGGTCGCGGTCGCGGTGTTGGTCAGTTTTCTGGACTGCGAGCCGTGCGACGTATTATTATAGACCGGGAACGTGGGCGTGTAAGTGCAGGTAAAGACCCAGGCTTCTCCGGGCTCGAGCAGTCCATCCCCGTCGTCGCCGGACTGATAGAGCACCGGCGAGCACTTATCGTCGCTGACCGAGACGCTGCTCAACGGCGCGTTGCCCGGGTTGGTGACCGTGTACGTGTATGTGAGCGGCTGGTCCGCTGCGGCGATCACCGGCGCCTGTTTGTCCACCTCGATCTGCGGATCGGCGGTTTCGTTGACGAAGGTGCAGGTGACGTGTTCGCCGGGCTCGAGCTGGACGGTTGCCGTGCGCGCGCTCACATCCGCTGTGCTGTTGGCGTCGTCGCACGACAGGCCGGTCAGGACGAAGGCCGAGGCTGGATCCGTTTCGGTGACGGCGTACGCGCCCGCGGTCACATCGTTGAACGTGATGCTGTCGCCGCTGTTCAGGCTGAAGGCCCCCAGGTCGCCTGTGAAATCGAACGTGCCGGCCGCGTCGGCCTGCTTGACGATGGTGATCGTCCCAGTAGCCACGACGGTCGTATCTTCGCTGTCGCTGTTGTTGCTCTCATCGGGGTCGTCCGTATCGCTTGTCACACTGACGTTGTTCGTGATCAGGCCGCCTTCATCCGGCGTCACCTGGATCGTGAGGGTGACCGTGTCGCCGGGATTCATCGTGCCGACCTGGCAGGTCAGGAGCGGGAACGCGATGGCGCATGTTCCTTGAGTGATGGTGGCGAAATTGAAGGGTGCAGGCAGTGTATCGCTCACAACCACATTCTCCGCCGCGTCCGGTCCGTTGTTGGTGGCAACAACCGTATACGTCAATGGATCGCCCACCAGGACCGGGTCAACGTCGTCGCTCTTGGTCACTTCCAGATCGGCGTGGAGGTAGCGATTCCCATAGGTGCAGGTGACGTCGTCGCCGCCCTCGAGGCTGATCGTCGCGCCGCTCACCACCGGGGTGACCACCGGGCCGCCCCAAAACGGGATCGGGACGCAGCTGATGTAGTCCAGGTGCCAGCCGGCCGGCACGGTCTCGGTGACGGTGTAATCGCCCGGCGGCAGGTTGCTGAAGGTCTGGCTTTCGCCAAAACTCAAGTCGAAGTCGCCCAGCGTTCCGTGGAAGGCGAAGGTGGGATCATCGCCCAGGTCGCCGCCGACCGCCTCTTTGACGATGGTGATGCTGCCGACGCAGTCGCTCGCGGCGGCAAGGTTGGCCGCGCCGGGAGAAATACAGCGCAGGCTGAGGTCGGCGTTATTTTGATTCGTGTCCGCGCCGTCCGGGAAGCGGGACAAGCCCGCCCCATCCACCGACGCGTCGTCTTCCAAACCTACGCCCGATCCTTCGACGAATGGCGCGCCGCTGTCGCCTTCGTAACTGACCGCATCAACGAGCAGGCTTGTGGCGGTGTCGAAGAGTCCGATTGCATCGGGCGCGCCGTTCTGGATCAGGTTCGTATTGGGGGTCACGTCCAAGTCGCAGTTGGGCACGTTGGCGGCGTCCCCGCAGACGACGAAGTAATCTCCCGCGGCCAAACCGACCGACGGCAGGTCAATGGTATTGTAAACCGCCGCGCCCCCACCAGATCCATTGACTAGGCGTAGTTCATAGGCATCGAGGTTGACCTCGCCGCCGCTGACGTTCTTGATCTCGATGAACTCGGCGGTATCCGTGCTGTCCTGATCGTAATCCACCTCGTTGATGACCAGCGCACCACTCCCGGCCATTGTGCAGAAGATGCTTGTGTCCGGCTGGAAGCCGATGGCCGGAGATGTGTCGGTGCCGTCGCACAGCCAGGGATCGAAATCCACGTCGTCGCTGGACGAATCGCCCGTGCCGCTCGGATTCGAGGCGTGCGCCGGCCCGCTGGCGCTCCCCCACCAGTTCCTCTCTCCGTCGGCCATGAAGGTGGCGCTGTAGTGATCGTAACCGAACAGATTGCCGGTGATGCTGTTGAGATTCACGTTCAGGTTCGAGAAGGTCGTTCCCGTGCAGCTGCCACTGCACTCGTAGATCTCGACGCCGACGCCCCAGTTCTGGATGAAATTGTTGGTGGCCGTCAGGTCAATGTCGAACGAGCCGAACCCGGAGTCCGCCTCCAGGCCGATGCCCGAAGCCGTGCCGTCGCCGGTCAGGACGTTGTTCGTGACCGTGACCGTCTGCACCGAGGCAGTCATCGTCTGGAGCGTGAACTGCGCGCTTTCCTTGCCTGATTCGGTTCCCACCTCATACGGAGAGGGCATGTGCGCCGGGGGCGGCGAATCCACCACAATCCCCCAGAAATACGGCGAGCCGGTCCCCGCACCCGATGCGCTGACCGTATTCCCGTCGTGACCGCCCGGCGTATCAATTACATAGATGCCCACCTGGTTTTCACTGACGGTGTTGCCGTCGGTATTCGCTGTGTTCGCGCCGTACAGCAGCATACCGGTCGAAACCCAGCTGAACGGCGTGTAGGAATGTCCGCTGACCTCGTTGTCAACGATATTTGCGGTCGCGCCGCCGCTGACCTGGATGCCGTTTTGCGCGATGAAATTCACCGCTCCGGCGCCCGTCACGGTGTTGCCTGTGACACTGACGGTCAGATCCATACCTGAGAGCGTCATACCATTCTTCTGGTAGTCGTTCAGTGTGGAGTCGCTGATCACCAGACTGCGCGGCGTTCCGGACTCTGCGATCGCGAGAATGCCCACACCATGCTGGCTGCCGCTGATGGGCGTGTCGCGGATGCCGATAATGGCGACGTCGTCAATCGCGCCGCCCGCATCCGAGTAGCCGATACCCACAAAGCGATAGTTGCTGTTGCCCTTGCCCGCGCCGTCCACTGTGAGGTGCTGGATCGTAACACTGTCTGTACCGTGGACGTACACAATTGGATAGTTATTGCTGGAGGTGGTGAAGAACTCGGTCAACGCCGCGGGGCTCTCGATGATGGTGACGCCCTGGCCGTTTCCATCCAGGGTCAGGGACTTTGTGATCTCGACCTGCTCGACATACGTCCCCGCCGCCACGATCACCGTCCCGCCGACATCCACCTGATCCACGCCGGCCTGGATGGTCTTCTTGGCATCGGCAGGACCGGTGCCGCCAAAAGTGTCATTACCGTTTACGGCATCCACATAGCAGGTGGCGGTACATTGCGGCACCGCCGAGGAGGTGAGGGTGAGATTGTCAATCAGGAATCCATTGCCGGCTGTGGCCGGAGCCGCCACTCCCCCGGTACGGAAGAGCATGGATCGAATCACGCGGCTCTCATGCACCGGTGCCGTTTGTTCCGGTCCACTCGGGCCTTGAACCCAACGGAAATAATCCTCCCACGTGGTCCCGGTATGTTCGAGGACCCCGTCCACATAGATCCTGACGACATCATTGTGCGGCCCGTCCACAAGAAACACTTCGATGCGAATGGTGTGCGGGATAGTTCGATCAAGTCCGCTTGCCAGGTTCGTGTAAAAGAAATCGTCCTCCGGGCCATAGCCATTGGTCGGGGTCGCGACGCTTCCATAAGGCGATGCGTCTTGATAATCGTAAAAGTTGACTTCCAAGCCGGAAGGCGTGTCAGCCATCTGTACCCAGCTCATGCGCCCGCCGTCGCCCCGGTCCGGACTGGCCACTACAGAGAGGCCGGGCTGCTCAGCGCCGGGCACAGTGGATGCAAAGTCCCACTCGGCGACGAAGTACGCCTGGCGCGTTCCGCTGGGCACATCCACATAGGCCGCGGTCTCCCCCGCCTCATCCACAAGCGGTTTGGAGAATGTGTGATCGCCAAAGCAACCGCTGGTGACGGCGTTCGATACCCGTAGACTGCGCGTTCCAAACGAGCCGTAGCCGTATGCCGTGCTGTCCACAATGGCGTGATCGTAAACGGCGCAGCCGGAGCCGGCCGCGCCGGTGCTGCTCCAGCCATCCTGGCCATTTACGGTTCCGACAGTGTAACTCTCGAAGTCAATTGTCGAACTATCGGCAAAGGCTGGCAGGACCGACAAGCGCGCAAGCGCCAGCGCGATGAGCGCCACAGAGACGAACTGCAGGAGCAGGAAACCGCTACCTTGCTTGAAAAGGTTTGAGAACATTCTTGTGACCATCACTCGCCTCCACAAGTCACAGAAAACAAGAGCCCCGCTCACTGCTGCGCCCCAATAAGCGAGGCGACCTTACAAAATCGCAAGGTCAATAATATATTACATATTTCGAAGCCAGATGTCAATAAGCAGTTTTCAAAGGTCTGCAAACTCAAATTGGACACCAAGGGGCATATCGGACTTGCGGATTTAGAATATTTGTTCTATAATGTAGTCGTGGACGCCATCCACCGCTTGAAATTGCTTTCCTCTCAAATGACCTTCGAGCCGGATGCCGAGCATCGCGGCGAGGCTGCGCATCCGGCCTGCTTCACGCCCAAGGAGCAAGACCAGGCCTTCGTCCATCCCGCGCAATTGCCCAACGGCCAGAAGATTCTGTTGCTCAAGACTCTGCTCTCCTCGGCCTGCGAGCGCGACTGCTTCTATTGTCCGTTCCGCGCAGGACGCGATTTCCGCCGCGCCACCTTCAAGCCGGATGAATTTGCGAATCTGTTCAGCAAGTTGACCCAGACCGGCGCGGCCGAGGGTGTCTTCCTGAGTTCAGGATTGGCAGGCGGCGGCGCGCGCACGCAGGATAAATTGCTCAACACGGCGGAGATTTTACGAAAGAAGCACGGCTTCCGCGGCTATATCCATCTCAAGATCATGCCGGGTGCAGAAAAGGATCAGGTCTTCCGCGCCATGCAATTAGCCGACCGCGTCTCGATCAACCTCGAAGCGCCGAATAC
>DAOTXP010000098.1:0-2224 GCA_034435275.1 Anaerolineales bacterium
CGACCGCGCCTTCCCGGATGAACTCGGCCATGCCGCCCGCGCTGTGGCACTTGGCGCAACTGGCGGGAACCGTGTATTCATCCTCATCCCAGTGGCGGAACGCCTCGGTGTTGCCGGCGAAGTGACCGGCGTCGTCGCGAGCCAGGCCACTCACGTCACCGCCCACGTCCTCGATTGAATCGTAGACCAGCTGGACGATGTACTTGTTGCCGTGCGCGAACGCGCCCGGATCCTTGATGGAGACCTGGTAGTTGTACGCGGCCTTGAGCAGGCGCGCCGTCCAGGTGCTGAAACCGACCGCGTCTCCCTCGGCGTTCTTGTCGGCCGCGCCGTCACCGTCCGCATCGGCGAACCAATACGGATAGGAGATGGGGTCGTACACGATGCCGGTGCCGGTCGTTTCTTTGGCGTAAGCCTGGATTTGGGCGTACAGGATTTCCTGCATGCCCTGGATTTCGTAGAACATGCCTTCTTCGACATCGCTGTCGCCGTCATAGTCCCAGGCGGAGGCTTCCGCCTCGCGGATGTTCTGCAGACCGCCTTCGGCGGTCACGCCCTCGCCATGGCATAGGGCGCATTCTTCAACCTTGACCTGGAGGCTGTGTGGGTCATGGCAGCCGATGCAGGTATCATAGCCCTCGACGTGAGTATGCTTGGCGTCGTAGAGTTTGCCTTCATACTCGTATCCGCCCTTGACCTGCGTGCCGTACAACGTGGCGGCCGCGGCATAGTAGTGGATGTTGCGGAAGCCGAAGCGGACATCGTTGCCCTGATCGTCTTTGATCGGGGCGACGACCGCGTCCACATCCTCGACGGCGAAGCGGGCGATCTGCGCGTCCACTGAAGCCTTGGACTCACGGCCCTGGTGGCAGACGAGACAGCGGGAGGCGTCGCCGAAGCCCTCGACCACGTACGGAACGGGGTTGCCCTCTTCATCGGTTTCGAAGCCGGGGAAGGCGACGCTGTTCAGGTCCGTGGCGACCGGGTTGTGGCAGGCCGTGCATTGGATACCCTGTGCCTGCGCGGCGGGAACGGCGGCGTCCACTTTGCCGGCCTCGGAACCGTCGGCGCCCAGGAAGTCCTGGTAACCGGCGGTGCTATGGCACTTTGCGCAGGAAGTTGGGACTTCGGCCGGGTCGTCGGCGTCCCAGTGACGGAAAGGCTCGGTGTCCACCGCGTTGTGGGCAGAGGTCACCCAGGCTGAATAGTACGGCACGGCAGACTGGTCAATTACAGGAGCCGGTTCCGTGGTGGGCGCCACGGTCGTCTGCTGGCCGCAGGCGGCCAACAGGGCGGCGGCTGCTAGAAGCATGCCAACGAGCAATAGTGTTTTCTTCAGTTTCATTTTACATTCTCCTTACTAAGGGTGGGTGGAATTGGTTGACAGTGCATCTTGGGTCGGCGCACCTCCATGCTGTAAATTGAAGTAGATAGGTAGAGTTATTAATTCTTGCTTAATATTACAACTTTGTCCAAGTTTTTGCTATGACATGTGTCATCAATCACAAAGCAGGTTGTCAGTATTTGTGACAAATACCACAGCGATTCCCCCCCACTGGTCTATCTGTAGGTATTGTAAACCCAAACGGCTTGCAGCCTGTGGCCAATTCGATGGGGTAACTCCCCCATGTTATTCAATGGGGTGGTTTCCGAACCGGAATGAAAAGATGGGGGATGACCCGAATTTACATGGCAGCCTCTTTCCTCTAAACTAAGAGCAGGATAAGAATGGAGGCTGCCATGTACGGAATAGAAGTGATGCTCACACTGTTCTTCACCCGCATCGTTCTTCCGTTTGGATTGCTGCTTCTGGTCGGCGAACGGGTTCGCCGCCGTGAGACCAACTATTGGTTGAGATTGTGAGGGATCTATGGATGCCACGAATTCACTGTATGCCGTTTTGACCGGCCTGGTGATACGGCTTGCAATACCTATCGGGATTACCCTGGTGGCTGTCATTATCCTCAGGAAGGTGGATGCCCGCTGGCGGAAGGAAGCCGATCAATTGCCTGTGCCTGCTGTAGAAAAGCCACTCTGCTGGGAGATCAGCGAATGCGATCCCAGCGTGAGCGAGGATTGCCCTGCAAGAGCCTCACCGTTGCCGTGCTGGCAGTTCTATCGCCTCAGCAATGGATACCTGAACGAGAAGTGTCTCACCTGCAAGGTCTTCCTCCAGGCCCCGCCGGCGCCCGCCATCCATGCCTATTCCCATTGAGGAGATGTA
>DAOTXP010000099.1:0-1885 GCA_034435275.1 Anaerolineales bacterium
GTACGGTAGATATCGTTCATCCTTTTCTCCTTGGCGACCGGAACGACGATGACAATTTTATACCGTTGATTGCGTCACCGTGTTCAGCGCTTTTATAAACGTTTCGACCATCTTCTCGATGTTGATCTCTTCCTAGACGATTCGATACGACTCGCTCCCCATCCTCCGCAGGCGCGCCGCATCGGACAACGCCTCTTTCATTATGGATACCAGCGCGCTGAAATCATCCGGCGGAATCTGCCAGCCGTTGCCCGCGTGGACGAGATCGTCCTGCGTGCCGTCACCCTGCGCGACGATGACGGGGAGACCGTAACTCATGGCCTCCTGCACCGCCAACCCGCCGGTTCCGGGCAGGACGAAGAGGTCCGCTTCCATGAAATAAGGCTTTGCCTCCGCCCCGTGTTTGGGCCCGACAAACTCTGCGGACGGGTAGACCTGCTGCGCCAGCGACTCCAATTTGGCGCGCTGCGGCCCGTCACCGACGATGACGAGGCGCGGCCTGGACTCCATCTCCGCGCAGGCGCGCAGGAGGAAGTCCACGCGTTTGCGGGACTGGAGTCTTCCGACGAAGAGGATTGAAGGTTGAAGGTCGAAGGTTGAAGGTCTTGTGGGCGGGGCAGACAATGGACGAGGAGAAACAGAGTTGGCTGCCACGAAAATCTTCTCGCGCGGAAAGCCGAGCGCGGCATACTCGTCCGCGCCGCGGTGACTGTAGGCGAGCAATGCGTCGAACTGACGCAGGAATTGCGACCAGACCCTCACCCCAATCCCGCTCCCCAAGGGAGAGGGGCGCAGGGGTGAGGGTGCGCCCAATCCCCAACCAAGCACCGGACGCCCGCGCGATCTCATCCAGCGCACGGCGGACGAGGTCGTCAGATAACGCGGGTTGGCCTCGACGATGAGCGCGTCGGGATTCCACTCGTCCAGCCATTCGGTCAGGCCGCGTTGATAGCAGAGATACGCCGCGCCGCCGAACAGATGAGTATTCTGTGCGGCGCAGTAACTGGCGATTTTCAATTCGCCGTTCGTAACGCCTTCATCGGGACGCGGCAGACCGGCGAACAGGCTCATGCCTCTTTCGCAGGACTGCGCCAGCAGGTCGAAGAACGGGACGCGGTACGCGGGCAGGACGCGCTGTTGGACGGCGAGTCGGCCGGGGAAAGTCGTTTTCATGGCGGCGTACAACGAGAGAAGATGATGGCAGTCGGGTCGCGGTATTGCTCGCACCACAACGCCGAAGTTCGCAGGGCAGTCACCAGTGCAGGCTCGCTTTGCAAAGACACCATCAGCAGGTTGATGTGATCCTGATCGAGCAGGGATTGCCAGCCCGAATCGGCGCGGGCGATGCGAGTGTAACGATTGAAATCGTCGGCAGTGTAGAGCATTTCCATGCGCGTGTCGATCGCCACGCGCCGTTCAGGCAGAGCATGGATCAGGTAACTGGAGAAGACCAGGTTGCTCCACAGTTCGCCGGGCAATTCAGGATGATCAGCCAACCACACCGTCGCGGCGACCGGCGTATCCTCACTGAGGGGAGCGGGCGCGGCGGACCACCATTTCCCGCGCACGCCCGGCAGGAGTCCCAGCGGCAGGAGCAGGAGGGCGGCCGCGAGCAGATAATTGAGACTCGCGAAGCCGATGGGAGGATTTTCACCGCGAAGGAGTGAAGAGCGCGAAGTTTCTTCTTTTCCTTTGAGCGGCCAGTCAGAAAGCAGGGCGGCAGAACACAGCGCCAGCACGAACAAGTCCCAGACCACGTAACGCAGGCCGGAGAAGGCCAGCCACGTCAGGCCGAGAAACCAGATCCACGTGAGCGCGCTTATCTTGCGCGGAGAAAACGCGGCCAGCGGGGCCATCGCCAGCACCCAGCCGAAGAAGAGATTCA
>DAOTXP010000100.1:0-2947 GCA_034435275.1 Anaerolineales bacterium
GAGAGCAAACCGAATGCAGCGAAAAGGAGGGAATGATTTCGCGCCGAGGAGGCGAGAGAAGAAAGAAGCAAGAGAAAAGAAGCGCCCAAGAGCATATAGACGGCATAATTGTCGGTTACAGGAAGGAAGGGCGCATAGTAGACCGGGAAGCAGACCAGGAGCCCGGAGACGAACGCCAGGGCGCGGGTTTGCGAGAAGGAAAAAGCCAGTGCAGCCGTCAATGGAGGCACACAAGCGGCCAGCAACAGGAACGGCAGGCGCGCCGCGGTGTAGGTCAGCCCGCCGGCGAACATTCCCAACGCGGCGACCATGGAGGCCAGCGGCATCCAGTATGTGTGTGACGGATGAGGCAAGCCTGCGGGGTCATCGAGGTAATTCCACAGATACGGCTCGGCGAAGCCTTGCCCTGAGGCCAGTTGCAGGCCGCCGCCGAAATAGTAGTCCGCATCCATGTAGCCGGGCAGGGATTGGAATTGCGCGATGACTAGAGGCACAGCCAGTCCAAGCAGAAAGAGGAGGAGTAGGTCGCGGCGGGTCATTTGCGCAACTCCCGGCGAGCCTCGTCCAGCCAGGTGCTCGGGGGGCGGACCACCCACCAGCGCACCCAGTACAGGCTGAGGATGGTGAGCAGGGGCATGGCGAGATAGGTTAGACCGTCTGCGAGGGTTGGGTCATCCGCAAAATACCAACGCAGGAAGACCGGCAAGGCAAAAAATAAAACCAGGAACAGGGAAGCCGCAAGATAACCGTTCCGTCCCCAGCGCTCCCAGGCAAGATGAGCGATGACCGGCAGGGCAAACAACAGCGCGGACAAATTCGCAAAAGTGGTCGAGAATCCAACCAGCGGTGCAATTGCCAAGCTGAGACACATTGCCCAGACAAATCGTTTCGAGCCTTGCCCTGCCTGCGCCAGTGCCGCAGGCACAGGTGAGCCTGACAAAGGGATGCCGCGCAACGCGCCTGCCCATTCAACGAAAAGAAGAATGAGCAAAGAGGCAGTCACACCAAGAGCCAGCCGCGCGCCGCATTCCGGCCGCCAGCGCGTGAACAATACAGCAAGGGTCAGCGTGTCTGCAGCGCGCAGATTGGCCGCCACCGCGCGCAGAAATGGCCAGACCCAGTCGGGATAAATCAAAAAGGCGATCCCGCCGATGACGATTTGGGTCATAAAGAAGCCTGCGGCCACGCGCCAGCGCCGCGTGAGATAGACGCCGATCACCAGAAAAGCCCACGGCAGAAGTATTGCTTCCCAACGGAAGGCGGTCAGCGCGAGCAGTATCCCAGCAATTTCGTCATTGCCATATTGCAGAAGCAGAACCGCGAGCGCCAATAACGCAACGAGCAATGGCGCCGCCGAGCCGCTTAGCAGCGCGGTCGCGCCATAATAGGACGCGAATGGTGAAAGCAGCAACGCGGCATAAAACAGAGGCCGCGGCCGCCATTCAATCAAATTCAGGGCCAGTGGAATCATGCCAATCAGCGCGAGTTCGGAAACCAGCATCCAGGCGGCGCGCGCCGAATTGGCATCTGAAATTAGTGCAAACGGAAAATAAAAAAGCAGGATAGAGAAAGGAACATCCAGGGCGTAGGGAAATTCCGCCGGGCGCGCCAGTCGCCCGTAGACCTCCACCTGCACTTTGGCTGCGACCGTTCCGCTGTACGGGTCGGTGCGCTCGAAGAGAAAGGCGCGCGCGCCCAGCCACGGCGCGAGGAAGTCCTCGCCGGGCGGAAAACGTTCCGCAAGCCAAAGGTTCAAAAAGAACAAGCCGACCAGCGCCGCCAGGACAAGAAGTCCCGCGAGCAGAAGCAGGGCAATGTCTTTGAACTTGAGAGGCGGTTGTTTGACTGCCAGCATCAGGAAATGAAATAACGAAAGATCGGACGCGTGGGCGAGTTACGCGCCACTTCCACGAATCCCGCCTGGCGGAACGCCGACGCCAGCCCGGTGTAAACGAAAGGCGCGGGCGCTCTCTCCTTCGCGTCGATTGGATAGCCCTCCACGATTTTTCCGCCCTTTGACTTTACGTATTCGATCGCGGCGCGCAACAGGGCAACCGTAACACCCTTGTTACGGAAATTCTTATCCGTGAAAAAGCAGGTAACCGACCAGACTTCCTGATCGTCCACAGGTTTGAGCACGCGCGAATTGGCCAGCCGCGGATACTGTCGGCGCGGCTCGACCGCACACCAGCCCACCGCAGCCTCATCTGCGTAGGCCAGCAGGCCGGGGACTGTCCCCGAATCGACGATGGACTTCTGCATCTGCCGCGCGGGTTCACCGCAAGCCTGCTCGAACGCCTTGCCGCGCAGTTTCCAGAACATGCACCAGCAACCGCCTGTCGCACCGCGCGGGCCGAAGAGCCGCTCGAAATCGGCGAACCGGTCGGGGGTCAGGGGATGAAACGTGAGATCCATCAGGGCAGAATCAATTGGAGTCGTCTCGGGAAGATCTCGTACTCGAAATCCTGAATCCATTCGGGGAACAATTCGCCGTCCGTATGCGCGGGCGAGGGATGGTCGAGGTGAATGGAGAGCCGCGTGCAGATCACCTCGTACATCCCGTCCATTTCCACATAACTGCCTTTGCCGGGCCGCATGGCGCGCGGTAAGGCAATGAACATGCCGAGGCGTGTCTTGCGATAACCATACGCGAAGGTCAACTTTCCATCTGTGAGGTCGGCGTGCGGGGTCATGAAGAAGAGTCCGCCCGTGCGCGGCCCGTTGCCGATGGAGACCAGCGTCAACGGGCCGCTGTATT
Source organism: Anaerolineales bacterium (assembly GCA_034435275.1). GTDB lineage: Bacteria > Chloroflexota > Anaerolineae > Anaerolineales > Villigracilaceae > JBFMCC01. The sequence continues at coordinate 2,759 of DAOTXP010000100.1, forward strand.
CACCGCCATCCCATTTGACTTCGCCGCGCCATTCCGGCTTGTCCATGATGGCCTGCACGGCCGCCAGCAGATAACTCGCGATGCCTTTGATGTTGTGGATTTTTTCATGCTTCGTGGTGACGTACGGTTCCAAGCCAGCGGCCGAGTTGTTGGCAAAGTAACGGTCATTACACTTGCCCAGATCGATCA
>DAOTXP010000101.1:0-4119 GCA_034435275.1 Anaerolineales bacterium
CGGGCATTGTCCCTGCGGGATGCTTCGCGATAATCCATCAAGCCTGTGCCGCCCAAATTGCGCTGACCTGTAAATCCGAAATCGGTCACCGTGATGGGGGAGGCGGGAACTGTCCGCGCTTCGCCGAAGGGAAGATATCTCTGCTGGGATGTTAAGGTGCAGGAGTTGTTTCAACTCGTCGCGCGGCTGGAGATACCTGAGTTATGCTACGAGGAACGGTTAAGTATTGCCAACCAGCTGCGCGAGGTGCTGGGCAAGGTCAACGAACGCGCTCCGCCTGTATTTTAGGCAGAATCAGGGCTGGCGCGGCGGATATTTTTCATCCAAGTTACCGTACCCATCCCAGGGGTACTGCACTTTCAAGGTTTCTTCTGCATTGTAATAACCATTTGAGAAAAGTTTTGCCTCTAACATTGCTTCGTAGAGTGATGGATCGAAAATCTTGAGACAATCCATTGAGGTGTCCGGCGCTATTTCGAGGTTGTCTAATTCGGTGGTATACCAATACGATACGCCTTTTTGTGAATCAGTTATTATTACCGTTCGGCCACCGTAAAAGTTATTTCCACTAATAATATATTCCGGTTCGCCGATTTGCTCAACCAGTTCGCCCATCGTCGTGTTTATTTCTCCACAAAGTATGAAATCACTCACGGTGTTATTCTTTATGCTTCCCTCTCCACGTAACTTTGGTCGTTGATTTAAGGTCCATCCCTGACGGAAGGAAAAGTAAAACTGATCATCAAAAATATTCCACGCTTGATTTGTGTTCCGAATGGTTTCTGGGTCAATATCTGGGAAATTTTCAAGAATCTTTAGAAGCTCATCCTTGGTTGTTTGTCCCGCGACAACATCATTCCAGCATGGCAACTTGCAGGTAGATTTATCCAGAATAGATGTTTCATCAGATATGTTTCCACAGGCGACGATGAATAGGCAAATCAGCAAAACCAACTTTTTCATTGCAGTCCTCCAGGAAAAAGATATCTCAGAACATCCTCGACCATCTGCAAACGTATCCATTCTGACGCGCCAGCTGGCACAATGCCTGGGCTGTACACTGTCGCAGCAAATGCCTCAGCAAAGTATTCGTTTCGTCCGCTGTTGCCATAGCCACCATGATATTCTGGTCTCCATTGGGGAACTCCATCCCCAGGTGCACAGAAGAAGCACCAACTAGAACCACCCAAATTCCTGTTCATCTCACCTGAATATGTAAAACCTGAATTGATGTCCCATACATGTCCCAACTCATGCGCAAAAACTACACTGGCACCCCACCCACCTTTAAGCCAATTGTCATTCAATCGAATTCGAGATCCAAAATTTTCACCCAAGAAGGGCATCGCATCAGAATGACCATCAGCAAAACCTACATGTTCGATTGTTGTGTTGCCCAATGCATAATGCATCCAATCTAAACCGTTGCCTCCTGTCATTTCGTCTGCATAAGCCAGAATATCATTGCCGGTTTGGTATATGGTTTCAAGTTCTTTCAATGTCCAATCATTTCCTTTGACGTTCCACCTGAACTGATCCTTGATAATTAATTTTAGATTGTTAATCTGGTCAGCCCGTGTGTACGGAGTACATGTTCCGTCATTGCTATCATTACAGGGTCTATGCCCACTTGGATCCGTATATCGGACAGGATTATTACTCGTATACGCGAACCTGTCATAGCCCTGCACCCCGCCAGGGACGAACGTGTCTGCGCGGGTGAAGCGCCCCAGGGCGGGGTCGTACCACCTGGCATTATAGAAATACAGCCCGAGCGCGGTCTCATCGCGCTGGGAGGTGAACTGGCAACTGGTGTAGGCATTGCCCTGACTGGCGAAGCCGTGTCGAGGGGTCGTGCCGCCAGGATGAGCCGAGGGCATGTGCAGAGTGTACCACCTTCGCGCTTTGGGAGACTTGGCGATCACTCCTCGGCGAGGTTGCTTCGTGAAGTCCCACGCCGAGTGAGGTGTTATTGCGGTACTCCCCACAGGTGAATATTTCCTTGTGCATCGCCCCATATCAGCAGGCGATCATCGCGCGTAAAATTGAGAGCAGTAACTCCTCCAACTTCAAACGCGGCCACTTGTTTCTTGTTTTTCAAATCATATACTAAAATCCCGCTACTTGTCCCCACACCGAGTAGACTGCCGCCATGGTTGAAAGCAATTACGTTGCCGTTCTCTATCGGAACCTGAATTTGGCGAGAAAACACAGGCCTCCTCAGATTCCATACAACCAGATTTGTGTCATTTAGCCAAGCCAGCCATGTGCGCGTATAATCGATGGCCAGGTCTACAGTGTCAATATCTGCCTCTGCACTATAATTACCGTATGTCCTGCTACCCACAAATGCGTTGGTTGGATTATTGGAACTGTTAGAGGGAGTATAAGAAGTAGGTCCTAAAAAGTCATCAGTTTCATAAACTTTTATCTCTCCCTCCTTTAAGGCATATGCCAAGTATTTACCCGACGGATCAAATACTAAACGACGGACATTTCGATCTATTTTAAACCCATAATCATAAAGGTCGATTATCGACGCTGTGTTGGCGTCCAAACTATCGGCGCCTATGGTTGAACCTCCGTACTCCACAATCCACCTGCCTGCAGGATCCAAGGTGAGTCCTAGATTAGTAAAATCTACACCGTTAGGCTCTCCTCTCGGACAATGAGCCCCCCAGCATTCAAGTATTTCACCTGTCTGTGTGTTCCACACGGTGTATCCATTCAAAGCTTTGGGAGAATCAACCCTCCCCGGTGTAATGACCATTGTTCCATCTGCACTGAAATTTACTCCATCCGGGCTTGCACTCATAAAATCATATTCCGCTACGTATTTAAAGGTTTCCAAATCCCATCGGCGAAATATCCCACTCCCATATACAGCTAAGATTTGCCCATCCTTGACCGCCTGTATTATTGCCGTCACTCCACTCGCATCCTTAGGGGCTGGCAAGGTTCCCACTTCGCGAGCGTTTCCTACTATCTTCGATGATAACTCGACATTTTCCTGAGTTAATTGGATAGGCTGAGCAATATATGGCGGCATGAATTCAACTGGTAAAGAAGATTGCAACCAAATCACGACTATGCTAACGGTAACAAATGTTATGGCAGACGTAACGAGAATAGCAACTAGACAACCCCTAGGCATTTTGATTCTCATTGGATACCTCGCCCTACTATGGATTCCATGGCCAGAGGGTCACGGCTTGATAGCCCGATACATAATTACTCCAGTTCTCAGCTGGAGCTATGTACAGGCTATCTGGATATGGCAAGATAACATAGCCTGAATCAGTTTGGGCTTTCAGGAAAAGTGTGTCGTTACGATGTCCTGTAGGCGAACACCCTGAATTAATACATTCATCTAGCCCATTCCCGTTCCATCCGCTGGGATGGCCCGATGGCGGTGCTGCTGATGAATATCCATCACCCAATTGTGTGATTATCTGTTCATAACTCATCCCCGTCACTGCGTGGACATAGCCCAAATATGTTGACGGAATGTCAGCCGTCTCGAAAGAGGAGTGGTTTCCTATTCCTCCGAATTGTTGCCATGTCTCAAATTGCCTCTGATAGTCATACCAGATGCCTGCGCCAATCTCTGCCAATTCAGCAGTTGAGACTCCGGCGGGGATATTGACGGTATAAGTGCCCCGGTAACGAACAAGCAGTGCTCCTTGAGTTATCGAGATATGAGATAGGCCTGCGCCCCTAGCACTTCTAAGATCTTTCCAAAAACGTTCCGCCACTGTTTTCTCTCCTTCTCCCGACCTCCCAAAGTGGCTCTCATCTATAAACGCGCCGTTATTGAGAATACAGAATTGATCCCCACCTAACGCGCAACTATTACCACCCTCGCCTTCCCATGCCATATGCCCGCTCGGATCCACATACTTGACGGGGTTATTATCTGCATACGCGAACCTGTCATAGCCCTGCGCCCCGCCAGGGACCAGCGTGTCCGCGCTGGTGAAGCGCGCCAGCGAAGGGTCGTACCACCTGGCGTTGTAGAAGTATAGCCCGAGGGCGGTCTCGTTGCGCTGACCTGTAAACTGGTAACTGGTGTAGGTCGTGCCGCTGGAATACCTGGTCTCACCCCACGCCTTGTAACGC
>DAOTXP010000102.1:0-42542 GCA_034435275.1 Anaerolineales bacterium
CCGTAAATCACTCGGCAACCGCCAAATTCGGGAAGAACGCCCCCCTTACATGGTTGACGATGACCTATAGACCGTCCATCGTCCACCGTCCATCGTCCACCGTCCATCGTCCAATGACCAAACTCCGCCTCTACCTCCCCCTCACCAAACCCTTGCAAACGGGTCTTTTACTGGCAACAGGACTCGCGGGCTACATGAGCGCGCGCTGTCCAGTTTTTCATATTGGAACCGTTCTCGGCGCAGGGGGCAGTCTCTTCCTTGCCATCGCGGGGAGCACCGTACTCAACATGTGGTGGGATCGTGACATTGACGCAAAAATGAGGCGCACGCAAAAACGTGCCACTTCTTCGGGGCTGGTAAGCGAGAACGAAGTCATGCGCGTCGGGCTGATTCTCTCCGTCCTCGGAGTCGGCTGGGCGGTCGCGATGGACGCGCTCTACGGCATCATCGTCTTCGCGGGCCTCTTCTTCGACGTGGTCGTTTACAGCATGTGGCTCAAACGCCGCACCGCGTGGAGTATCGTCTGGGGCGGCATCTCGGGCGCCATGCCCATCCTCGCAGGCCGCGCTCTCGGACTCGGCTACGTGGACTGGATTGGACTCACCCTGGCCCTCGGCATCCTCTTCTGGATTCCCACCCACACGCTCACCTTCAGCATGAAATTCGCCAAAGACTACGAAGCCGCCTGCGTGCCGACCTTCCCATCCACATACGGTCTTGGCTTCACACGCGCCGCTATCGCAATTTCATCCGTCCTCGCCGCGCTGGCCATGGTCATCGCGGGCTACGGTATCGGCATGGCATGGGGATTCCTGCGTCTGCTTGGCGTCCTTTCTGCGGGATTGCTCATGCTCGCCGTCGCCATCACATTCAAGCCATCCGAGCGCGTCAATTTCGGGTTGTTCAAGTATGCCTCGGTCTACATGCTGGCGGCGATGATCCTGGTTGTGATTGAAGTGATCTGATGAAAATGTCTCCCCTCGACCGCGTCCTGCTCCTCCTCACTGGCCTGCTTGCGGCATATCAAATCGCGGTCGGCATTGACGGCTTCGACACCCTCCCCATCATCGCCTACACCATCGCCTTCGGCGTCCTGCTCGTGGCGGGACTTCTGCTCATCATCTGGGGCTTCGACGCGCTGGACAGCCCGATGGTCGTCATCGTCTCGACGGTCATCCCCCTCTCGCTCTCCCTCGGACTCGTCTGGCAGCACGCCTCTTTCGGGACCTCGTACCTGGTCTTCGCCATCGTCGGTTTCCTCGCCGTGACGTTGACCCGCTCGATTCCCGTCCCAGGCAAAATTCCCACCCTCGTCCTTGCCCTCGTCCACGGCATCGCGGGCATGACGATTTTCCTGCTCCCGATCATTCTCTCCATTCAAGGAAAAACCCCGCCGCTCTTTTCGCTCGTCGGCATCGGCGGCGCGTTGATTGGCATCGGCGGACTGCTTTTGTCATTTCTCAAAGCAGGCAGGCCAATTCTTTCGAGAGAGACTATTCTCAAAATATTGCCAGCCCTGCTCCTGCTGATGACGATTTGTTTTGTCGCAGGTTTTTTGTAGGACGAGATGAATCTCGTCCTACTTTTTTCTACAAAAGGAGTGAACAATGTCCTCAAACGGTTTCTTCGCAAAGGCTCTTCGCTTCATCGGCATCGTGCTGATGGCATTGACGGGGGGATTCACCCTGCTCGGCGGTATCGGCACCACCTGCGCCGCGCTCAACCCCACAGGCTTTGGTGAGAGCATGGCCGCGCTGGCTCCCTTTCAGTGGCTGTACATTTTGTTCGTGATCGTCGGCATCGCCCTCGGCGTGATGGGCATCCGCGCGACCATCATGCTCATCAAAGGCGCGGACAAGTCCTACCGCGACGCGTTGATCGTGTTGGTCGCAGGCGTGATCGTCGGCTTCATTCACATCTACGCCTCGCGCGCCCTGCGCGGCAAGTCCATGCCTGTGGACGCGGTGGTGTACACCACCCTGCTGACGCTGGTTATCTTCCTGCTCTTCCGCATTCCCTTCCTCTGGCAGGGCGTGGACTTTACCAAAGGCAGCGCCAACTCCAATAGACCCGCAGGCGGCGCGGCGGCGATTCTGCTGGGGATGATGACCCTCACCATCCAATACACGATGGCATCCACGCACACGTGGGGCGGAGTCAATTACGCCGACGCGTTCAACGTCTCGATGTCGGGAACTGGGGTTGGGTTGTTGCTCTTTGGTACGGGATTGTTCGTGCCGTGGCGAGCGCTTCTTCAATTCCGAAGGAATGGAATGATTGTAAAAGCCTGATCATCGTTCCATAAAATCCCGAAGGGATGACATTAATCCATGCCGTCCCTTCGGGATTATGAAACCACTATTCTTCGGTCTGCAATAATTCCACCCCTTCGGGGTTTTCATCCCCACAATTTCTTCGTCAACTCCACAACCTGCCTTTGCTGTTCCGCGCTCAACCCAACAAATGGGGAATTTTCATCCACTGTATCGCGGTTCTCCACAATCAACACCTTCGCGTCCGCACTGAACGTGTGCGAGTGCCAGACGCCGCGCTTGACGTTGTAGAGTTTGTTCGGCTCCATATCCACCGCGTGGACCTTCGTCACCGCATCCTCTCCTTCGCCTAAAAACAAAATACATCTGCCCGCCAGCAAAACGAACACTTCGTCCGTTTCATTGTGTTTTTGCATTCGGTCTATCTTTTCGGGGACGAGATCGGGCGTGTAATTCATCAATGCCACGCGCCAACTCTGATAGTCAATGAGCGGCTTGTAATCAGGCGCGTCGTGTTCGCGGATTTCAATCAGGGATTCAGAAACGGTCGTTGTCACGAGTAGGATTGTACAACGAACCCTCTCCCTTCGCCAACCCAACTGTGATAGCATACATCGAATCTCTCTGTCTAAGGAACAACATGACCCACACTTTTCCAACTGATTTCCTATGGGGCGCCGCCACCGCCGCCTACCAGATCGAAGGCGGGTGGAACGAAGACGGCAAGGGCGAATCCATCTGGGACCGCTTCAGCCACACGTCTGGCAATGTGACGAATGGCGATACAGGCGACATGGCTTGCGACCATTACCATCGCTATCCAGAAGACATAGCCCTGATGCGCCGCCTCGGACTCAAAGCATATCGTTTCTCGACCTCGTGGCCGCGCGTCCTCCCAAACGGACGCGGCCCCGTCAACCTGCGCGGCCTCGACTTCTACGACAGGCTGGTGGACGCGCTCCTCGCCGTGAACATCGAGCCCTTCCTGACCCTCTACCACTGGGACCTGCCACAGGCGCTCCAGGACGAGGGCGGTTGGGAAAATCGAAACACGGCCCACGCCTTCGCCGATTACGCCGCGCTGATGGTCAAACGCCTCGGCGACCGCGTCCGATACTGGACGACCTTCAACGAGCCGGGCGTAGTGGCATTCGATGGTTACCTGTTGGGCCAGCATGCCCCCGGCTTGCAAGACCCCAAGGCAACCTATCAGGTCGTGCACCACCTGCTGGTCGCCCATGGACTCGCCGTGCAGGCCATCCGCGCCATAGCCCCAAACTTACAAGTGGGCATTGTTCTCAATCTATGGAACGCGGAACCCGCCACCGACTCACCCGAAGACGCGGCCGCGGCGGAGCGCTTCTGGCAGATGAGCGAAACCACCTTCCTCGATGCCATCTTCAAGGCGCACTACCCCCCGCATGCTTATGAAATGGTCGGTGACAGTATGCCAGCCATCAAAGACGGAGATTTTGCGCTGGCCTCCCAAAAACTGGATTATTTCGGCCTGAATTCCTATTCGCGGCATGTCGTCAGTGCAAGCGGCCATATTGACCGCGTCCCCGGCTCGGAATATACCGAGATGGGCTGGGAAGTCTGCGCCCCCGCGTTGCGCCGCCTGCTCAACCGCATCAACAACGATTACCGTTTGCCTCCCATCTACATCACCGAAAACGGCGCGGCCTTCAAGGATGAGGTCGGCGCGGACGGGAAAATCCATGACCTGCGCCGCCTCGATTACATCAAGAACCACCTGATCCAGGTGCACCTCGCCGTGCAGGACGGCGTGGATGTGCGCGGCTACTTCGTCTGGTCCCTGCTAGACAACTTCGAATGGGCGCACGGCTACACCAAACGCTTCGGCATCGTCCACGTGGATTACGCCACGCAGAAACGCACTGTCAAAGATAGCGGCGAATGGTATGCGGAAGTGATCGCGAAGAACGAAGTCGCAGAGTGAGAGACATCCCAGCCTGGAAAGGACGGAAGGAAACCATGACCGAAACCTGTGACGCCATCGTCATCGGCGCGGGATGCGCGGGGGCGAGCATCGCCTTTCATCTCGCCGAGCGCGGACTGAAAGTCATCCTGCTCGAACGCGAGGTCGTCGCGTCGGGCGCTACGGGCCGCTCCAGCGGGCTGGTGCGGATGCACTACGACCTCGAAGCCGAGTCGCGTCTGGCGTGGGCTTCGTTCGCGTACTTCCGCGACTGGCGCGAACGCGTGGGCGGCGAGAGCGGCTTCACGCGCACAGGCTTTTTGCAGATCGAGTCGCGCGCCCGCGAGTCCCTCCTGCGCGGCAACGTCGCCATGCACCAGCGCATCGGCATTCCGAGTCTCATCGTCAGCGCGGAGGATGTGAAGCGCCTCGCGCCTTCGTTTTTCACGGACGACTTCGACTTCGCCGCGTACGAACCCGAATCGGGGTACGCCGACCCCGTCCTGACGACCAATTCATTTACGACTGCGGCGCGGGAGCGCGGGACGCGTCTGGTGCAGGACTGCGAGGTGACGGGAATCCGCCTCGCGTCCGGACGAGTTGCGGGTGTCGCAACCACGAAGGACGATTTCTCCGCCCCGGTCGTGGTCGACGCGGCCGGGACGCGCGCCGCGTCCATCGGGAAAATGGTCGGCCTCGGCATCCCGCTCACCACCTGGACGCATGACGTGATGCACATCCGCCGCCCGCACGAGATCGGCTTTCACCCCACCGTGATTGACGGCGCGCTCTCGTTTTATTTCCGCCCCGACACGGGCAGCCTGACGCTGGTCGCATTGGAGGACAACAACCGCCTCGGCGAATCGCCCGATGCACCGCTCGAACGCGTCGCCGCGGACTTCGTGGAGCGCGCCGTGGATAGAATCTGCCGCCGCATCCCCGGCATGGAGGCGGGGTCCCTGCAATCCACGCACGTCGGCCGCGACGCGCTGACGCCCGACCAGCGTGCCATTCTATGCCAGGCGGGCCCCGAGGGGTTTTATCTTGCCTGCGGGTTCAGCGGCACGGGATTCAAGATCTCGCCCGCCGTTGGCGCGTGCATGTCCGAGTTGATTTTGGATGGGGAGGCTTCGACCGTGGATATTTCACCGTTCACCCTCGAACGGTTCGCAAGGGGCGAAATGCTCAAGGGTGAACACGATTACGGCGATATTTGGCATTAGAAGATCTGCGGCGTTGCGAGGCCGAGGGTCGAGCAGCCGCGAAGCGGCATATCGAGACCGAGGAGGACGAAGCCATCTCCTCCTTCTCGCAAAGGTTGCTTCAACACCCGCATTTCGACTTCGCTCCCTGCGGTCGCTCCGCTCAGCGCACTGCAACGACTTATACTTGATACAGTTCCACCAGCACACCGCCCGCGGACTCGGGATGGATGAAGGCGTATTTCTTCCCGTCCGCGGCGGTGCGCGGCGACTCGTTGATTAAACGAATCTTCTTCGCCTTGAGTTGCGCCAGCATCCCCTCGATGTCGTCCACCTCGAGGCACAGGTGATGCATACCCGGGCCGCGCTTGGCGAGATACTTGGCGATGCCCGAATCGTCCGTGGTGGGCAACACCAGTTCCACTTCCGAGCCGGGAAGCGGCAGGAACGCCACCTGCGATTTTTCAGCGGGGACGTCACGCAGTTCATGCAGTTCCATGCCCAGCGCGTCGCGCCAGAACGCGAGCGCCTCGTCCATGTCTTCCACGACGACGGCGACGTGATTGACGGCTTTGATCTTCGGCATATCCCTAGTTTACACCAAGAAAGCCGAACGCGCGCCACAGCACCCGCATCATGCCGTGACCGAAGTCCGGCTTCAGGAACTGGTTCGGGCACGAACCCGGGATGACCGCGATGCCATTCTGACGGCACATCTCCACTGCTGATTGAGACACGCTGGTCATGCCCGCCGCGAGACCGGGTTTCGTCCCCATCATGCAGTGCATCCAGACGTGCTTGATGCCCAGGTCCACGCACTGCTGGACGATCTGCTCGGTCACCTTGGGGCTGGCGAGGATGAAGACTGCCTCGGGCTTTTCGGGAATAGATTTCAGGTCGGGGTAACACGGCGCGCCGTCATAGGTGGAGATGCGCGGGTTGACCGCGTAGACCTGGTAGCCGTTATCCCTGAACTTCTTGTAGTTCAGGTTACAGCCCGTATCGCGCTTGTCTGAAACGCCGACGACGGCGATTTTCTTTTGCGCGAGAAAGTCCTGTACCATGTTGTCAATGGTTGCCATGTGTTTTCTCCTTCGTGGTGTTTGGCACAGGAAGGGATTATATGCCATCCCCCACTGCCCACAAGATGACGAACATCACTTTGCAGAAGAACTCTCGCGAAGCCGGGCGCGAGAGAATGGGTTGCGACCTGTCCAACTCCTGCATTTCCTTTGGCACAGACGAATCCGCCGCCGTCTTCTGCGCGTCAGTGTCACTGTGAGGAACGAAGCAATCTCCCGGTTCCGAAGAGATCGCTTCGTTGCCTTATCCTGCGACTACTCTTTCCGCTCAGGACAACGGCTCCTCGCAATGACATCCAAGTCGAAATATCAACCGCTGCGGCCAGAATTAACCTGTCAAAGTTGGGGGGAGGCAGGAGGGGGTCAAAACCCCTCCGCCGCGTACTCGCCCCATACCCCGCGCAGCGTATTGCAAATTTCGCCGAGGGTGACATCGTTCTCCACACATTCGATGAACAGCGGCATCAAATTCTCGGTTCCGTCCGCGGCTTTCACCAACTTACCAAGTATCCGATCTACCAACTCCCGATTTCTCGATTCCCGCAACTGCTTCAACCTCTCACGCTGTCCCATCTCAATCGCCGGGTCAACCTTCAAACGTTCCAACGTGAGAACTTCGTCAACGGCGAATTGATTGACACCCACCACCACCTGCTCCCCTCTTTCAATCGCCTGCTGCGCGGCGTAGGCGGCATTTTGGATTTCGTTCTGCATGAAGCCGCGCTCGATGGCGGTCAACGCGCCGCCCATCTCGTCAATTTTGGCGATATATTCCCCGGCGCGCTGCTCGATTTCATCGGTGAGATACTCGATCAGGTACGATCCCGCCAGCGGATCCACCGAATCGGCCACACCCGACTCGTAGGCGATGATCTGCTGTGTGCGGAGCGCCACGCGCACAGCCTTCTCCGTTGGGAGCCAGAGTGCTTCGTCCATCGAATTGGTATGCAGAGACTGTGTCCCGCCGAGGACGGCGGAAAGCGCCTGCAGCGTGACGCGCACCACGTTATTTTCGGGCTGCTGCGCGGTGAGGGTCGAACCTGCGGTCTGCGTGTGGAAACGCAATTGCCACGATGACGGCTTCTGCGCCTTGAAGCGCTGGCGCATGATCTTCGCCCACAGCCTGCGCGCGGCGCGGAACTTCGCCACCTCTTCCAAAAAGTTGTTGTGCGCGTTGAAGAAGAACGAGAGTTGACCCGCGAAGTCGTCCACGTTCAGGCCCGCCTTCAATGCCGCTTCCACATACGCGATCCCATTGGCCAGCGTGAACGCCACTTCCTGCACGGACGTGGAACCTGCCTCGCGAATATGGTAGCCCGAGATGGAGATCGTATTCCAGTTCGGGACTTCCTTCGCACAAAACGAAAAAATATCGGTGATGAGACGCATCGAAGGCGCGGGCGGAAAGATGTATGTGCCGCGCGCCACATATTCCTTGAGAATGTCGTTCTGGATCGTGCCGCGCAGTTGCTTCATGTCCACGCCCTGGCGCTTCGCCACTGCGATATACATCGCCAGCAAAATGCCTGCTGGCGCGTTGATGGTCATCGCAGTCGAAACCTTGTCGAGAGGAATCTGGTCGAACAACTGCTCCATGTCATGAATGGACGAGATCGAGACGCCCACCTTGCCCACCTCCCCTTGCGCGATCGGGTCGTCCGCGTCGTAGCCGATCTGAGTCGGCAAATCGAAGGCGACGCTCAAGCCGGTCTGTCCGTTCGCCAGGAGATAGCGGTAACGTTTATTCGTCTCTTCGGCCGTGGCAAAGCCGGCGTACTGGCGCATGGTCCAAAACCGTGACCGATACATCGTCGGCTGGACGCCGCGCGTAAACGGATACTCGCCGGGGAAGCCGAGTTTCGCTAGATATGATTCCTCCGCGCTGAGTGGAGGGTTGAGTAGCCCGTGTTCGTCGGGCGTATCGAAACCCGGAGACGAAGCGGGCAGTCCGATGCGGGGCAATTCAATTCCCGAAGAGGTCTCGAATCGTTCCTTCCGCTCCTTGAATTTATCCAGTGATTTTCTGAGGGTAGTTTCCTGCCATTTTTTGAAGGAGTCTTTGATGGCCATGTTGTCCTTTCGTCATTGCGAGACGGTGCTCTCCCGTCGAAGCAATCTCCACATCTGCGAGGGGATTGCTTCATCGCAACCCCAAAAGGCATTGGGGCAGGTGAGCATTCCTCGCCATGACGGAGTGACATAAGTATAAGCCAAACTTCCCTCCTCAGGAATTGGACAAAAACAGGAAGATTTTGAGACGAATGTCATTTGCCGCAAAACAACGATAATGCTAGACTTATCGTATATCGTCACAGGAGGCAGGACGCCATGTCTGGTAAAACGCTGCTTTATATCGGCGCGGGGATATTGTTTCTCATCGGCCTGTGCCTGGTTGGATACGGCATCTTAAACGTGATCGGCTCCACGTCCGCGGGCGGAAGCGCCAATTGGCTGACTTTCGGCATCGGCTTCGGCATCGTCGGCGTGCTCTTCCTCGCTGGCGGCGCGGGACTGGTCTACGCCGCGGCGCGGGCAGGCAAGACCGAGGTCGTCCAGCAGGTAACGATGAAAGTGGATCTGCCCGGGCAGACCAGGATCGAGGAGGTCAAATGCCGATCCTGCGGCGGTACGCTTTCCTCCAAGGACATCACCATCGTCAACGGCGCGCCGATGGTTAACTGTCCGTATTGCCACACGGTCTATCAACTCACCGAAGAACCGAAGTGGTAAATCAGTGTCAGGTGTTTCAGTGCCAAGTATCAAACAGAGACATCTGACACCTTGAGGAGGTCCTATGCTTCGACGCTTTTTCATCCTGCTTTTTGTCTCTGTGCTGACGCTCGCCCTGCCCACCAGCACGCTGGCGCAGAGTTATTCCTTCCGCCTCGACAGGGAAGTCGTGCACGTGTACTGGAACAGCGACGGCACGATGGCCCTGGATTACACCTTCACCTTCACCAACAACCCCGGCGCGCACGTCATCGACTTCGTGGATGTCGGCCTGCCGAACAGCAGTTATTCCTACAATTCGATTACAGCGGATGTGAACGGCAGCCCCGTCGCGGTCTCGACCGATTATCAGGGCTCGGGGAGCGGCGTCGCAGTGGACTTGGGCTCGCGCGCCATCCAGCCCGGACAAAGCGGGACGGTACACCTTTACGTGGGGACGATCTCGCGCGTGCTTTATCCTGACTCCGAGGATGAGACCTACGCCTCGGCGGTCTTCGCACCCACCTGGTTTGGAAGCCAGTACGTGACCGGGACCACAGATCTGACGGTCATCTTCCACCTGCCGCCGGGAGTCAAGCCCGAGGAGCCGCGCTGGCACGCCGCGCCTTCGGGATTCCCCTCCGAGCCGCAAACGGGATTCGATGCCGACGGGCGTATCACTTACACCTGGCAGAATCCGAGCGCCAGCGCCTCCAGGTCATACAAGTTCGGCGCGTCCTTCCCCCGCACCTACGTCCCCGCCGAGGCGATTTACACTCCCCCACCCCAGCCCGCTTTCGATTTCAGTTCCATCTTCGATTCACTCTTCAACCTGGTGTGCTTCGGCACGGTGTGCTTCTTCATGCTCTCGCCCATTCTCGGCATCGTTCAGAGTCAGCGGCGCAAACTGAAATACCTGCCGCCCAAAATTTCCATCGAGGGTCACGGCATCAAACGCGGGCTGACGGCAGTCGAGGCGGCCATTCTGATGGAACAGCCGCTCGACAAAGTGATGACCATGATCCTGTTCGGCGCGATCAAGAAGGGTGCCGCGACCGTCACGAAACGGGACCCGCTCGAGGTCCAGGCCGCCGCGAGACTGCCCGAGGGAGTCCATGCGTACGAAAAGCAGTTTCTCGAAGCCTTCCAACAGCCGGCCGGAATCAAGCGTCAAAAGGCTTTGCAGGAGATGATGGTTGCCCTCGTCCGCGCCGTCTCGGACAAGATGAAAGGCTTCAGCCGCAAAGAGACGATTGATTTTTACAAGGGCATCATGGAGCGTGCCTGGCAGCAGGTGGAAGCAGCCGATACGCCCGAAGTGAAGAGCCAGAAGTTCGACGAGGCGCTGGAGTGGACCATGCTCGACCGCGACTACGATGACCGCACGCGGCGCGTCTTCACTGGACCTATTTACCTGCCGACCTGGTGGGGCCGCTACGACCCGAGCTATTCACCGCGTCCCGCCTCGACCTCCGGCCCGGCCGCGCCGCCCATGCCGAGTCAGGGCCCGCGCGCCCTGCCCGGCGCGGACTTCGCCGCCTCGGTGGTGACCGGCGTGCAGACCTTCTCCCAGAAAGTCCTCGGCGACGTGAGCGCCTTCACCAGCAAGGTGACCGGCGTGACCAACCCCATGCCCAAGACCTCCTCCGGCAGCGGACGCAGTTTCGGCAGCGGCGGCCGCAGTGGCGGATGCGCCTGCGCGTGCGCCTGTGCCTGTGCGGGCTGCGCCTGCGCGTGCGCGGGTGGGGGTAGATAGTCGAGAAGGTTGAACGTTTAAAGGTGCAAGGTAATGATGTTTAGAAAATTTTTCAAAAACGAAGCGGGATCGTCCGCGGGTTCAAACAACCTGCGACCTTCAACTTTAAACCCTCAATCCGGTCTGTATCACTATCAACGCGAAGACGAGAATGAAAGAAGCCGTATTCATCTAAGAGTTGATCCTGATGGAACAGGCACACTTATCGTCAATGCCAATCGCGTGATGCACTTGAATCCCACCGCGGCATTGATGGCTTATCTCATCCTCGAAGGTGTTCAGAAAGATCAAGCAGTTAAAACCATTCAACGCGAATATCGAGTCCGGGCGAGTCAGGCGCGCAGCGACCTCTCAACCTTCAACTTTCAACTTGACAACTTAATCCGCCCCGACGGCGCCTGCCCAGTGCACGAACTGGAACTGGACACCACCATGCCGTTCAGTGCGCGGCCGTCCGCGCCGTATCGAATGGACCTGGCCGTCACCTATCGCTGCAACAACGACTGTCCCCACTGCTACAACGCCCGCGAGCGCAACTTTCCCGAATTGAGCACGGACGACTGGAAGCGCGTCCTTGACCGAACCTGGGAATTGGGCATCCCGCACATCGTCTTCACCGGCGGCGAGCCGTCCCTGCGGAACGACCTGCCCGAACTGATCGCCCACGCCGAGAAGAACGGACAGATCACGGGCATGAACACCAATGCGCGCCGCCTGTCCGACCCGCGCTTCGTGGAGCAACTCGTCAATGCAGGACTCGACCACGTGCAGATCACGGTCGAATCGTGCGACGCGGCCATCCACGACAGGATGGTCAACGCGAAGGGCGCCTTCCCGCAGACGATTCAAGGCGTGAAGAACGCCCTCGCCAGCAAATTGTTCGTGATGACCAACACCACCATGCTGCGCGACAACGCCCCCACCATTCCCGATACGCTCGATTTTCTGGCCGACCTGGGTGTGCCGACCATCGGACTCAACGCGCTGATCTACGCCGGTCACGGCGCGACGGTGGGCACGGGCCTGCCCGAAAAAGACCTGATGCCCCTGCTCGAAACCGCCCGCGCAAAGACCGAAGCGCGCGGCCAGAGACTCATCTGGTACACGCCCACGCAATACTGTCACTTCGACCCGATGCAGTTGGATCTGGGCGTAAAGGGCTGTACCGCCGCGCAGTACAACATGTGCGTCGAGCCGAACGGCGCGGTGCTCCCCTGCCAGTCGTATTACCATCCGCTCGGAAACCTGCTGACCGATTCGTGGGATTCCATCTGGAACCACGAACTCTCGATCCGCCTCCGCGAACGAAAAAGACTGCCCGCCAAGTGTAACGGCTGCGCGTTGATGGCCGAATGCGGCGGAGGCTGTCCGTTGCAATTCGAACAGAATTTGATTTCACTGGAGATTCCTGCATGATAGACAATGAATGGGTCAAGGAATTCCCTGCCTCCATCACGGTCTGTGACGAAGAGGGTATCATCCTCGAGATGAACGACCGATCCGCCGCCACATTCGAGGAGGACGGCGGACGTAAACTGATCGGCTCGAACATACTGGACTGCCACCCCGAACCCGCGCGAACCAAGACCGAACGTCTGCTCGCGACACAAATCAAAAACGTATATACCATCGAGAAGAACGGCGTGAAGAAACTGATCTATCAATCGCCCTGGTACAAGGACGGCAAGTACGCGGGCTTTGTGGAGATCGCGTTGGAAATCCCGTGGGAACTGCCGCATTTTGTGCGCACCTAGCGGCAACGGGTCTGCCTGTGCTACACTAGATGCATGGTTAACATAAAAAATGCTGAAATCTGTTATTTACTCTTCTTCCCCGACCGCGTGGAGAAGACCGCCGAGCCGCCCGAACAAATTCGCGGATTGAAGGACGCGCCGTACTTCCAGCCCGTGGATATTCGCGTCCGAACGCTGGGCCAGGCCCAGGTCGAGGCGGGAGGCGTGGAGGTATCCATCACTCGGCAGAGATATGATGAGCGCATCCAGGTTGTCGAGTGCCGTTTCCCTCTCGCTGATGTGTTAAGCCTCACGGCCATCCAACAACGCGAAATCATCGAACGTTCTTTGCGGGAGAAGTTCATCCCGCCTGCTCATCTCCAGAGCGGTATGTACGAGGAATACGTTGTACTGTTGCTGAGGGAAGCAAAACCGACGCCTGAAAAGTTCTTGGAGAAGAACGCTACAACGCTGGCGCGCTTTATCCGTTCGCAACGCGAGGTGTTCGACAAGATAGAGATCGAGCAGATACTAAGTTCGCGTGTGCGTTATTCGAAGGACGATTTGACTCTCGTGGACTGGCAGGCGGCGGTCATCATCGCCCCCGAAGCAGATTTCCAATCGGACATCGAATTACTGAAAATCGGCAATTACCAGTTGCTGCGCTATCGAAGTCTCGACGAAAATGTGGATGCCAGCCTGCGCGGCTTGAACGAACAGTTTCGCGAGAACCCGCGCCGCCTGCGGCTGGGGCCCTCCCGCAACGAGATTCGCCGCATCATCCAGCACCGCCTCGACCTGATGCTCGACTTCGAGCATACCGAGCAGAACCTCCTGCTCATCGGCGACTGGTATACTTCGCAACTCTATCACGCCATCCGCGAGGAGTTTTATCTCGAAGGATGGAAACAAGCCGTCAAGGATAAACTTGATAATCTCGAGAGCATCATCGAGACCATTCAGGAACATTTCTCGCTTTCGTGGTCGGCCCTGCTCGGCCAGGTGGAACTGGCAGGCTGGATCATCCTGCTCATCGGATATTTCATTTTGTTTTTCATTGATATCGGCGCTGTCAAATAGCGGAGGGCACCATGAAAATCTTCAACCGTCTCGCCGACCGGTTCAGCAAGGTCAAGCCGCTGCCTGTTGGGCTGTATCACTTGCAGGCCGATCAGAAGCCCATGCGCATCCATCTGCGATTGCGGGAGGACGGCACCGGCCTGTTGATCCTCAACGCCTCCACCGTCCTGCACCTCAACCCGACCGCGGCCGAATATGCCTACCACTACGTCAAAGGGACGACTCCCGAAGAGGCCGCCAGACAGATCGCCTCGCGTTACCGCGTGGCGCGCGGGATGGCTTTGCAGGACTACACCGATTTCGCGGACCGCATCCAGGCGCTGATCGAATCACCCGACCTTGATCCCGTTTCCTTCCTCGACTTTGAGCGGGTCGCGCCTCATTCAGCCGAGTTGACCGCCCCCCTGCGCCTCGACTGCGCGCTGACCTATCGCCTCCCTGATAAAACAAAAGCCGAATACGCTCCCGTCAAGCGCGTGGACCGGGAACTGACAACCGAAGAATGGCAAACGATTCTGGATAAGGCCTGGCAGGCAGGCATCCCGCACGTCACCTTCACAGGCGGAGAACCCACCCTGCGCGAAGACCTGCCTGTGCTCATCGCCCACGCGGAAAAGAATGGCCAGGTCTGCGGCCTGCTTACCGACGGATTGAAACTCGCCGATAAGAAATATCTTGATTTCCTTCTGCAAACAGGCCTCGACCACATCCTCTTCCTGCTCCAGCCTGAAAACGAAGACTCATGGAAAGCGCTCGAAAAGATCATGCCTGAGGATATTTTCGTCACAACCCATATCACGGTCACGAAAGAAAACAGCAGCGGAATCCCCGCCGCGCTCGAAAGACTGGCCGCGCTGGGTGTGAAATCTCTCTCGCTTGGATTCACCGATTCCCAATTACCGATTGATGAGTTCCGCCAGCACGCCGCCGAACTCGGCCTCAGCCTGAAATTCGACCTGCCTGTCCCCTACTCCGAGCAGAATCCCGTCTCGCTCGAAACTGCCGCTGACGAGGTGCCCGCAGGTGCGGGCCGCGCCTGGCTGTACGTTGAGCCCGACGGCGATGTGCTCCCCGCACAAGGAATGGCAGATATAGTGTTAGGCAATATCCTTCGCGACAGTTGGGAGAAAATTCACAGATGACTTTCCGTCACTGCAATAACTTGTTTGAAAAGGAGGTGTTGTGATAAGCATGATAGCGGAGTTCGCCGCGACAGGAAGGAGAGAAGATGAAGCAAAGCGCCTTCAATTTCAAACGGCTTTCAATAGCATTGATTTTCGCTTTCCTGCTTCCCCTGACAGCCTGCGGATCTGCCGGATCCACCGACACCACTGTCACGGTCGGGGAACTCAATCAGGAGATATGGGTGTACAAATGGGATTACTGGAAGGCGGTAATCATTTGGTCTTTTGACTCCAGTGAATGGCAGTTGATCGGCAATGGAATTGACTGGCAGGTGCTCCTCAAAACTTTACAGGCGGAAGACAGGGGAGTTATGGCAAAGCTCCAAAAACAAAACACTCCCAATGGAAACGTGATTTACATCATAGAACTCGTGGGTAGAGGGATGGACGAACTGAATTTGCAGGCGTTCAACGGGAATGCTGTATTCGACCAGCAAAACGGTCAATGGCATCTGCTTATGTCGGGTCAGCCGCTAGCTAATCCGAAATCGTACCATCTGAGATCGTACCAATTGACCATCCACGGGGGTGACATCATATCAGCCAATACCATCTCCTACGCAAATGGCATGGCCCAATGGGTGGATCCTGATTCGGTCGAGATGCGAATGACGGGTCGTTTCCATCTCGGAGAACTTGTGCCCATCATCCTTGCGCTGAATCCAGACTTGAAAACAACCATTCCGGGCGGCGTGATAGCGGTTCTCGGTATACTGGCCCTGCTTATGGCAGGCAGCCTCATACAAAACAAGACGCGGCGGGCATCCTCGAAGACAGTGCGTGCGTAATACTGCATGGCGGAGAAAGTGCCGGGAAATATACTGACCGATTCGTGGGAGAAGATATGCGGCTCGTAAAGAGTCACCTTATCCTGTTCGTTGCCATGCTTGCCTCTTCTCTGGCATGTAAAGCGATACAACGGTTCGTCGTGCCATCCGTGCCCGTCACTCCGGGCGCGCCAGTAGATTGCACAGACGATTCCTGCCTCGATGCGTGTTTGTACCGCATCCACCGCGTGCTTGCCGCCAGTCCCCTCGAGGACGTCGGCGGCGATTACGCCGGGACGGAGGCTCAGTTCAACCTGGTCGTCTATCAAGTCAATGGCGATCAGATCGAATCCCCGGAGAATTTGTGGGTGCCGTCGGATTACAAAGTCTATCAGGAGGATGCGGCTTCACACCAGCGCGTGTGGCATTACTTCATGTCTCTCGTACCTGCCGAACATCGGAAGTGGATCGTCGAATACGTCATTTTCACGGACGGGTTTTCCAATACCCTTGCCTGGATCGATCAAGTGGAGTTCGACGATAATGCTCGCTGGCAGTTGGGCATAGATGTATTGGATTCTGATGACCCCATCCTGCTTACCTATACCATCGTTCACGAAATGGGCCATGTGCTCACCCTTAATGCCGACCAGATCGTTCATGAGGAGGACGAAGGATATTCGCCGTATCAAAATACGGCAGTCTGCCCTCAGTTCATGTCCACGGAAGGGTGCAGCACGCCCGAGTCGTACATCAACAATTTCTATCAATCCTTCTGGGTGGATACTTATGAAGAGTGGATGGAAACCATCTACAAGGCTGACACCGCCTCGCCGGACGAATTCAGCGAACTGGTACGCCAGTTTTATTCCAACCACCCGAACACATTCGTGAGTGAATATGCTCCCACGAACATCAAGGAAGACATGGCGGAGTCCTTCGAGGAGTTTGTGCTTCAGCCCAGACCTCTCGGCAACAACACCGCGCATAGAAAGGTTCTGTTCTTTTACGATTACCCCGAACTGGTTGCCCTGCGCCAGCAGATGATTCAAAATCTTTGCTCGTACGTGCAATAATCGGGATGGTAAACTAGTTACCCTCATAGTAGAATCCGGCCCATGCCTCAAACTCCCGAACGCTTCACCCGCGGCAAGGGCCTGCTTGAGCCTTTGCTGGCGCAGTTGCGCGCCCGCCGCGCCAACCGCCTCATCCCCAGCGAATTGCGTAACGGCAGGATCCTCGACATCGGCTGCGGCTCCTATCCTTATTTTCTGTCGCATACCGAGTTCAAGCAAAAATTTGCCGTGGACCAACTGCCGCCCAGCGACCATGGCCGGCGGCTGGACATCGAATGGTTCACGCTCGATCTGAATTCGACTCCCAAACTTCCCTTTGAAGATAATTTCTTCAACGCCATCACCCTGCTGGCTGTCGTCGAACACCTCAACCCAGCCAGCATGGCCGCTCTCTTCAAAGAGACCCACCGCGCCCTCCAGCCCGGCGGCGTGGTGGTGATGACCACTCCAGCCGCCTGGTCAGATGGCATCCTCAAAACGATGGCGCGCGTGAACCTGGTCAGCGCCGAGGAGATCCACGAGCATGTCTACGCTTACACCCTGCCGTTAATCGGCTGGTATTTTGGGCAGGCAGGCTTCGAAATGACCAAGGTCAACTTCGGCTATTTCGAGTTCGGCTTGAACTTGTGGGCTGTGGCGCGCAAATGAATGACATCGCGCTCCCAATTCCCAATTCATACTGGGTGGAGTCCGGGCGTTTTCTGGCCGGGGAGTATCCCGGCGCATTTGATTCCGAGTCCGCGCGCCGCCGCATGGACGCCTTCCTCGAAGCGGGCATAGACGCCTTTTTCGACCTGACACAGGATCACGAACTGCCTGCCTACCTGCCAATCCTCGCCGAACAGGCAGACTACATCGGACGCGACATCTCCTACAAACGCTTCCCTATCCGCGACCGCGGTCTGCCCGAGCCCGGTCAAATGTCCGCCCTGCTCGACGCCATCGACGCTTCTCTCGCCGCGGGGCACAAAGTTTACGCGCATTGCTGGGGTGGTGTGGGTCGTACCGGCCTGACGGTCGGCTGTTACCTCGTCCGCCGCGGACGTACAGGTCAGCAAGCCCTCGATCAATTGGCCGCGTGGTGGCAGAATGTCCCCAAACGCACCCACTTTCCGCGCTCGCCCGAGACTGATGAGCAGGTGGAATATATTTTGAATTGGTGCGAGTCCCCTCTCCCAAAGGGAGAGGGATAGGGTGAGGGCATGAACTGGCACACCCGTTTCCTGCAACAAGCCCGTTGGACGCGCGGCCTGCGCGAATACCTCTTCGCCAAAGCAGGATTGACGAACGCGCAGCGCGTGCTCGAAGCGGGCTGTGGGACCGGCGCGATCCTGGCTGACCTCTCCTCCCCCGCCTCGCTCCACGGTCTGGACTTCGACCGGGCGCGCCTGGCCGAAGCCAGAGTCCATGCCCCGCGCGCCGTCCTCGTCTGCGCCGACGCGCATTCCCTGCCCTACCCCGATCTGACGTTCGACATCGCTTTCTGTCATTTTCTCCTGTTGTGGGTACGCGATCCGTTGACCTGCCTGCGCGAAATGGCGCGCGTCACGCGCCCGGGCGGATTCGTCCTTGCGCTGGCCGAACCCGATTACACCGCCCGCGTGGACGAACCCGCCGCGCTGAAACCACTCGGCCGCTGGCAGACCGAGGCACTGAAACGCCAGGGCGCGGATCCCGCGCTCGGGGCGCGCCTGGCCGACCTGTGCGCGCGGGCGGGAATCGAAGTCTTCGAAACGGGTCCCATGCAAACGTCCGCGCGGGAGGCGCTTTCGCCCGATGAACGGGAGATCGAATGGGCGGTGCTGGAGGCCGATCTGAGGGGATTCGCCGCGGAGGAGGAAATCCAAAAAATGAAAAAACTGGACGAAGAGGCCTGGGCACGCAGGACTCGCGTCCTGCGCGTTCCTACCTATTTTGTAATGGGACGGGTTTGAGAAACGGGTATAATGCCGTTAATTCGGAGGTAGTTTTTGGAAACATCGCAGTTAGAGAACGAAGCACCACTCGCAGATAGTGAGACATTGCCTGAAAAAAAAGAAGAGAAGCCCACCTGGAAACAATTCCTGCTCGATCTGCTGGAGACGTTATTACTGGCTGTGATCCTGTACGCCGGGATCAATGCGCTCACGGCACGCGTGCGCGTGGACGGGAGCAGCATGAACCCGACGCTGCAAAATGGCGAATATGTGCTGGTGAGCAAACTGGCTTACCGCTTCGGCGAGCCCCAGCGCGGCGACATCATCGTGTTCAAATATCCCGGCCAGCCGCCCCAGGATTTGATCAAACGCCTGATCGGCCTGCCCGGCGACATGGTCGAGGTGAAGGACGGAGTAGTGTTCGTGAACGGCCAGCAACTGGACGAGCCGTACATCGCCGCGGATCCGCTCTACGACGGCAACTGGCGGGTGCCGGATGGCCACCTGTTCGTGCTGGGTGACAACCGCAATGATTCGTCCGATTCGCATTCGTGGGGTCTGCTCCCCAGCGATAACGTGATTGGAAAGGCCATCGTCATCTACTGGCCACCGGCCGACTGGAAAGTGATATACCATGCCGAGATATTACCCGTCCAATGAATGAGGAGCGCGCCATGACCAAACCTGAAATGCCCCTCCCCGAGTCAGCGCCCTGCACCGAATGCACGGCCGGCGTCATGCACCTGCGTTTCATCACCTATTTCACCTGGCTGGACGAGGAACTCGTCACCGTGCCCAATTTTCCCGCCTGGGTCTGCGATGTATGTGGCCGCCGCGAATACGACGACAGGGCCATCTCGTGGCTGACCATGTTGCTGGATCCGAACGCCGGTCGTCCCACCGGGCGGACTCAACCCCGCCCCGCCCCGCGACCCCGGCCGGCCGCGCCGCGTCCGCGCCCGGACCAGCCGTGAGCCTCTCCTTACCCGCTCAGGAGTGACTCGTATGACAATTGATACCGCTCCTCGTACTCACCGTTTTCTCCCAGCCGACATCATGACCTCCGGTTATCGCGTGGTCGGCAAAGTGATGGTGACCAACAACGGCGTGATGGGGATGATGAACGACCCCAACCATACCTACATGGAAATCCACGATGCGCGCCTGGCGCGCCTGCATATGCCCACCAAATTGGTGGACCACTTCGAAGTGGTGCGCATGGCCAAGACGCGCGTGTATGCCCTGTGTGTAGCGCGCCGCGAAGACCTCGGTCCGCAGGCGGTGGTACGCGGCGGGTATGCCGCCATCACCGAGCACAACGTGCGCCTGACCACCCAGATCTACGAGATCGAGGGCAGGCTCGAAGTGCCCGGCCGCTTCGAGTTCTCAGCCATGATGTCGGACGGGACGCGCGATTTCATCCCGATCTATGACGCGGTCCTTACGGCCATCCTCATCCCGAACCTGCGCGTGGAAAGCCCGGGCATGCTCTTCAACCGCAAGCACGTGGATTTGATGGCGATGATCAACCAGCGCGTCAAGCCGCAATAGAAGCGCTTGACCGCATCGGGGCGGAATGATAAAATCCCCCCGCTCTACAAGCCCCCATCGTCTAGTGGACCAGGACGCAGCCCTTTCAAGGCTAAAACCGGAGTTCGAATCTCCGTGGGGGCACAAATCGAGTCGCCCTGCCGGCGGCTTTTCTGTTTAATCCGTGTCATCATCGGATGCATTGCTGTCCTCACCTCCCCCCAAACGACCAGTCGCCCACCTCCCCATTTCCCCGATGCGGAACTCAGATGCAACTCTTACAATGCTCCCCATCGAACCATGATATAAGGAGCATCACATGAGCGACACAAAATCCCTCTCTGCATTTTCCGATGGACTGGCCGCGGCGGTTGAAGCCGCGTCTGCATTCACGCTTCTCGTGGACGCGCGCAAGCGCTACCCCGCCAGCGGAATCGCCTACGCCGCCGACCTGGTCTTGACCGCCGACCATGTGGTCACGCGCGACGAGGACATCCGCGTCGGTCTGCCCGACGGGAAACGGCTCGCCGCGACTTTAGCCGGGCGCGACCCCGGCAGCGACCTCGCCTTGCTGCGCCTGAGCGAGAAGGCCCTCACGCCCGCGAAAACCGACAAAGGTCCGGCGCGCGTGGGTCAGATCGTGCTGGCGCTTGGCCGACCGTCTGAGGCGGGCGTTCAGGCCTCGTGGGGCATCGTCACAGCCATCGGCGGGCCGGTGCGAACCTGGCGCGGCGGCCTGCTCGAACAATACTTGCAGACCGAAGCCACGCCCTACCCCGGCTTCTCCGGCGGCCCGCTCATCAATGCCGCGGGCGAAGTCCTCGGCCTGAACACCTCCGGCCTGACGCGCGGCGCGGCGCTCACCATCCCGGCCGGGGCCGCGTGGGCCATTGCCGACTCACTCGATAAACACGGCACGGTCAAGCGCGGCTATCTCGGCGTCCGCACCCAGCCGGTGGAAACAGGCCTGCTCGTGCTGTGGCTCGAAAAGGACGGCCCCGCGGAAAAGGGCGGCCTGCTGGTCGGCGACATCCTCACGAAGGTCAATGGCCAATCTCTGCGCGATGCAGACGATCTCTTCGCCGCGCTCACCAGCGAGACAGTCGGCAAAAAGACCGATGTGGAAATCCTGCGCGGCGGACAGCCGCAAACCCTGAAAGTGACCGTCGGCGAAAGGAAGTAATTTGACCCGCGTCCTGCTGGTTGCTCCCATCCCCGCCCTGCGTCTCGGACTGCGCGCCCTTCTGGCAGATTCCGGGGTGGAAATCGTCGGCGAGGCGAATCGGCTGGACTCTCCGGACTTAATCGACGCGGAGGCCGAGGTGGTCATCTACGCCTCGGCCTCCGTGTCATTGCCCGACCTCGAAGCGGGTCCCGTTCAAGGGGCCGCGTTCCTGCTTTTAACGGACGACGCCCCGACGGTCCAGGCACTGATGCGCCGGCACGGGACGTGGGGCGCGCTCCCACTGGAGGCGTCCCGCGAGGAATTGCTGGCCGCCGTCCATGCCCTGTCAGAGGGACTGGTTGTCAGCGCGGCGCATTTTCTCAATGGACGCACCGTCTCGCCCGAGGAATCCGAATCCCCCGCGTTGAGCGAACGCGAGATCGAGGTGTTGGGTCTGCTTGCGCAGGGATTGGCAAACAAGCAGATCGCCGCCGCGCTGGGAATCAGCGAGCACACCGTCAAATTTCATGTGTCTTCGATATACACAAAACTGGGAGTGACGAATCGCACCGAGGCCGTGCGCCAGGGCGTGCGGCGCGGCTGGATCGCTATTTAGCCGGCTTGCCCGGTTGGAGTCTTGTAAAGGGAATGAACATCAGGAAGCCAATAGCAATGATCACCTGCCCGGTGACCACGCCAAACGCCTGCCAGGGACCGAAGTAAGGAATCTTCGGCAGGGATTGCGTGCCCATGCCGAAAATGTCCGCCATTCCTGTGAATACGGAAATCACGTAACCGGTCGCCACAAGCCTGACGCCAATGTCGGCCACGATGGAACGGGCGCGTCCGCGCCAGAGCGTGGCCAGCCCAAAATAACCGCCGATACAAATCAGCCCCAGGCCGAACAGGAACACGACAATCTGCACAAAGCCGACCACCGGGGTACGGTCTAAATTAAACCAGCCGGGCTTGGCGCCGATCAAGAGGATGAAGAAGCCAACCGATGCGAGGGTCACTCCAAAACGGGCGCGCATCCGAGAGGGCAGGCCCTGGGTGGGGGAAGATTCACGAGCAAAGTATTGAGTCATGCGGGGAGATTCTCTTTCAGGTGATTTAGCCAGTTTCCACCCAGTATGGCCTCCATGTCAGATTCTGAGTAACCGCGCGGCTGGAGAAAATCAGCGAGTTTGTGCAAGTCGGCAATGGTATCTATCTCCGGCGGGACGGATTGCAGTCCAAAGCCTCCGTCGAAGTCAGTGCCGATGCCTGCGTGACGGACGTTGCCGGCCAACTGACAGATGTGGTCAATGTGATCGGCCACCGCCGACAAGGAGACTTCCTCACGGCGGCTCCCGCCTTTGCGAAGCCAGCCGACCTTGAGAAAGCTATTGAATGGCACAACTCCCATAACACCGCCGCGCTCGATCAACCCGCGAATCACTCGGTCGGAGACCTGGCGATTGGTGGCATAGCCCGGCAGGAGCGCCAGGCAGTTCGCATGGGTGATGATCATCGGGCCGGGATAGATATCGAGGCATTCCAGCGCGGCGGGTTCGTCCATGTGGCTGAGGTCGAGGGTGAAGTTGAAGTCGGCCATGGTTTTGAGCAGGGCGCGGCCTTCGTCGGTGAGCGGGCCGGGCTCTTTCGTCCCGCCGCAGAAGCGAGTCCCGGCCCAGGCCAGTCCGATGTGCCGCAGGCCGAGGTCGTACCACTCCGCAAGGTCCGCGGGATTGCGCACGCCTTCGGCGCCTTCCATCAAGAATACCAGACCGATGGGATGTTCGTTGGCCGATGCCGGGACCCAATGTGCGGTGACCGCCTCCAGGTCCGCGCGTGAGGCGACGAGGCGGAAGCGATTCGGGTGTTCGTCGGCGAGGCGATAATACAGATCAATCTGGGCGCGGTAGAGTCGATGGGCCGCCTCCGCGTCGCCATCTGGATAGACCAGCGTTTCCCATTCGTAGACTTTCTGGCGGGCAGGCGCGGCGAACAAGGTGGAGAATACGACCGCCACGCGGCCACGCTGGTAGGCGTCCCAGCCCAGCAGGGTATCGCCGTTGTCGCGCTGGGCAAACGAGCCTGCCTCGAGGCGGCGCGTTTCGGCCACCGGGCGGAGGTAGTCCCGTCCGAATTCGAGCATGTTATAGGCGATGTCTTCGTGGGAATCGATGATCAGCATGGGGAAAAGAGCGCACCGTGTGGTGCGCTCTCTGCATCAGGCTTCGGGCTCGGCCGGGGAAGCCTCGTCAGCGGGAGGTTCCTCCGCGGAGACAACCTCATCCATTACAGGAACTTCGCCGCTATCCGACCGCTTCTCGTTAAGCAGCATTTTAAAATCCTTGTCGGCAAACGCGCCCGAATCGACCTTCTTCAAACTCAGGCCAATGCGATGCTGATCGTGGTCAATGCGGATGATGCGCAGGGTCTTGACATCGCCTTCGTGCAGGACTTCCTTTGGGTGCTCGATGCGATGGTCGCTCAGTTCGGAGATGTGGATTAGCCCCTCCACGTCGCCCTCGATTCGGGCAAACGCGCCGAACTTGGTCAGGCGTGTAATGACGCCCTCGACCAGTTGCCCAACGCTGTATTTCTCGACCTTGCTGCTCCAAGGATCCTCGGCCAGAGCGCGCAGGGACAGGCCGATGCGCCTCTTTTCAAGATCAACGTTGATGACCTTGACCCTGACTTCCTGCCCAACCTCCAAAACCTCGTTGGGATGCTGGACACGTTCCCAGGAAAGTTCGGAAAGATGAACGAGGCCGTCCGCGCCGTTGATATTGACGAAGGCGCCGAATTCGGCCAGGCTGGTGACACGGCCGGTATAGACTTTACCGACCTCCAGTTCGGAGATGACACGCTCTTTGAGCGACTGGCGCGACTCGCTGCCGGCAGCGCGCTCGGAGAGGATCAGGCGCCGGCGTTCGCGGTCCACTTCGAGAATGCGGACGGAGATTGGATCCCCAATCATTTTCTGCCAGCGCTGTTCTGGCGTATCGCCGACAGCCTGCGCACGGCGGGCCGCGCCGATCTGTGAGGCGGGCACAAAGCCGCGCAGTCCGCCAACGGTGACAATCAATCCGCCTTTGTTGAAGCCGGTAACCTTGCTGTTAATGACTTCCTCATTAGACAACATACGCTCGATATTTTCCCAGGTCATCTGCTCCTGGGCGCGTTTGAAGGAGAGCACCACGTTGCCGTTTGCATCTTCGGGGTTGACGACGTAGACCGGGATCTGCTGGCCAACCTTCAGCGCCTCGCGTTCCTCAACCGTGATCGTTTCCAGATCGCGGCCCGAGATGACGCCCTCCGATTTGGCGCCAATACTGACAAGGATCTGGGTCGGAGTAATGCTGGCGATCGTCCCCTGGCGGATCTCGCCCGCCTGGGGCATCTCCACGCTGGAGGATTCTTCCAGAAGCGACTCCATGCTTTGCGCGTTGTTCTCGACCTGATCTCCCTGCAGGTGTTCAGCAGCCCCCTGCCCGGTCAGGGCTTCATTCTGTTCCATTGACTTGACTCCGGTTAGAAAAATGTAAAGGGCATTATAAAGGTAAAATCACAAGTCTGCAACCCTCGCAGGCTTTGTCGCGTTTCGACGCCGCCTGCGATGGAGTATAATGCGGGGCGGAGTCATCTATGCCAGCCATCTACCCATTTACTGCAATCGTTGGACAGGAGCGTATGCGACGCGCCCTGGTGCTCAACGCTGTTGATACACGCATCGGCGGCGTACTGATCCGCGGCGAGCGCGGCACGGCCAAGTCCACGGCGGCGCGCGCCCTGGCCGCTCTTCTGCCTCAAGTGAAAGTGGTCAACGACTGCCGCTTCGGGTGCGATCCCGACAAACCCGCCACCTGGTGTACCGAATGCAAGGAACGCTCCGCCTCGGGCGAGAAACTACCCTCTCATCAGCGAAAGACATCCTTCGTCAACCTGCCCGTCTCCGCGACGGAGGACCGCGTGGTCGGCACGCTGGACATCGAGCAGGCCATCCAGAAGGGCGAACGTCACTTCGAGCCGGGCGTGCTCGCTTCCGCGAATCGCGGACTTTTATACATTGACGAAGTGAATCTCCTCGACGATCATGTGGTGGACGTTTTACTGGATTCCGCGGCGATGGGCGTCAACACCGTTGAGCGCGAGGGCATCTCGTTCGCGCATCCCGCCCGCTTCATCCTCGTTGGGACAATGAACCCCGAGGAAGGCGAACTCCGCCCGCAACTGCTGGACCGCTTCGCTCTCTCGGTGGACATCGTCGGCATCCGCGAGGCGCGCGAGCGCGTCAGTATCATGGAACGCAACATCGCCTTCGAACGCGATCCCGAAGCCTTCCGCAAGGAGTGGATGCCAAAGGAAGAGGAACTCTCGCACCAGATCGAGCGCGCCCGCGAACTGGTGGACCAGGTCACGCACACCAGCCGCGACCTTTTATCCATCGCCGCCCTGACTGCCTCCCTTAACGTGGACGGTCACCGCGCCGACCTGGTCATTCTGAAAGCCGCACGCGCGCAGGCCGCCTTCGAAGGCCGCACCAAGATCAACGACCACGATATCGCCCTGGCTGCCGAACTGGCCCTCCCCCACCGCATCAAGCGGACGCCCTTCCAGCAGGCCGAAATGACCACCGAGCAGTTGCAGGAACGCATCGAGCAATTGGCCGGTCAATCCATGCCAGCCGAGGCCGAGGAAGAAAAATCCGAGTCCCAGCAGGGCAAACCCGAGGAAAAAAAAACTTAAAACTCGAAGATGAGAAGGAAGAGGGGCCGCAACAGGGCCAGCCCGAGCCGCACAAACAGGATGTGTTTGCCAATACCAGTGCAAACTGGTGGGATGGCGGACAGAAGGTCAAGGTGGGCGAGACCTTCCAACCGCGCAAACTCAACACCCCGCTCGATAAATTGACCCGCAAACATGCGGGACGCCGGTCATTGACCAAGACCGAGCGCAAACACGGACGCTACATCAAAGCGCGCCCTGCAGGCAAGAAGACCGACGACATCGCCTTCGATGCCACCTTCCGCGCCGCCGCGCCGCATCAAAAGAAACGCGCCGAAAAACGCAAACGGCTGGCCTTCGCCATCGAAAAGAGCGACCTGCAACGCAAGGTGCGG
Organism: Anaerolineales bacterium; assembly: GCA_034435275.1. Taxonomy (GTDB): domain Bacteria; phylum Chloroflexota; class Anaerolineae; order Anaerolineales; family Villigracilaceae; genus JBFMCC01. The sequence goes on from DAOTXP010000102.1 coordinate 26,524, forward strand.
GTCAAGCGCGTGGCGAACCTTGTCTTGTTCGTGGTGGACGCCTCCTGGTCCATGGCAGTTGCGGAACGGATGAACGCCACAAAGGGCGCGATCCTGTCGCTTTTAACAGATGCATACCAACGTCGGGATCGAGTCGGTCTGATCGTCTTCCAGAAGGACCGGGCCACACTCGTCCTGCCACCCACCAACTCTGTACAACTTGCCAAGCGCGCGCTGATGGACATCCCCGTCGGCGGGAAGACGCCGCTTTCCGCGGGACTCCTGCTGGCGTCCGACGTACTGCATCAGGAAAAGATCATCCACCCGGATGTGGAACCGCTGTTGATCGTCCTGACCGACGGCGCGGGGAATGTCTCGATTGGCGCGTTGCCGCCGCAGGAGGAATCGTATCGCTTTGCAGACCTGATCGCGGATTCCGAGACGAGGAGCGTGGTCATCAACATGGAGCACGCCGCCTTCGACCAGGGATTGGCTCAGCAACTAGCAAACCACCTCAAGGCGCCGTGTTATGCGTTGAGCGAATTGAAGGCGGAGAACTTGTATCACGCAGTAAGGCAGGAGATGGCAAACCCATCGCCGAAGAGCACGTCCGCAGGTTAATCTCGAATACCCCAGACAGACCCGACATATTTCAACCAGTCGGGTCTTTTTTTGTCGAAATTGCCCCTTGACAAATTAGAACAAAGATTCTATACTGGCGTCAAGAATATAGAACAAATTTTCTAGTCACTTCGGTTGATTTCGACAAGGAGGTCGAGATGAACACTGCTTACAAATACAAGCCCGGCGACGGATTGGGTGCGCTATTCCGCAGTTTCACGCGCGGGCGCAGGCTCAGCCGCGGAACTGCATGGGGCATCATGATCATCGGCGCCCTGCTGGCGTTCGAATTGTTCAACTACAGCACCACCGAGTTTGCCCTCAACGATGTGCTCGGCGATTTGAAATTTGCCGGTATCCGCTGGGCCACCATCCTGGCCATTGCCTTCTGCGGCATTGACTTTGCCGGCATCGCCCGCATGTTTACTCCCGAGCAGGGTGCAGACGAGCCTGCCGAGGTGTGGTATCTCTTCGGTGCCTGGCTGTTGGCCGCAGCCATGAACGCCACCCTCACCTGGTGGGGTGTCTCGGTTGCCATCGTCAACAACAACAGTTTGGGTGGTGGCGTGGTCCTTAGTGACGCTGCGATGACCAAGGCCGTGCCGGTTTTTGTGGCCGTCATGGTCTGGCTGATTCGGGTACTGATCATCGGCACCTTCTCCGTGGCAGGCGAGCGGCTGTTCAGCCAGGATAATCAACGCAACTACCGTCCTGTGCAAACCAGCCAGCAACGCCCACCGGCTGTCAGCAATGCTGTCTTGCGCCCGGCCTCCTCGCTGGGCCGCCCGGCTTCCAAGCCGATGACACAGGCCTCTTTCAATTCCAACCGGGCTGAACCAACTTATCACAACTTGAATTACACTGCCCAGCCGCAGCAAAAGTCCATCGGCTTCTACGATCCCTCGCACGAATAGCAGTATCTGCAATTTGAAGATCTGAACAGAGACCTTCTCCTCCTGTCAACTTAATATATTTTCGAGCCGGGTTCCCCGACCCGCTTTGTGAAAGGTAACCTATGCCCCGCGCTCGCACAACCCAATCCCTGCATCGGCAAACAGCCGCTACCAGCACAGGCAGCGGCTGTTTGTCCGGTTTTATCATTCCGCCGCTGGCGGTTTTATTGTTCGGGCTCCTGCTCACAGCCTTCGTTTATGGTCAGCCTGCCAGTGCTGGACCTGCGGCAATTAACTACACTCCCTCCTCGGCAGAGAGTGGACTCTCCCCCATTTTCACACCGGAAGTCCAATTCTGGGCCGAAAAAATCGTTGCCTGGGCGGCCGCCTCCGGTCTGGACCCAAACCTGGCCGCCGTTGTCATGCAAATCGAATCCTGCGGCGACCCGCGCGCCCACTCCCGCGCCGGCGCGATGGGACTCTTTCAGGTGATGCCATTCCACTTCCTCCCAACAGATAGTCCCTACGACCCGGATACCAACGCTTTGCGCGGACTGGCATATTTGCACCGTTCACTCGAGGCAGCGCGCGGCGATCCGCGCCTGGCGCTGGCGGGCTACAACGGCGGGATCGGCGTCATCGGCCGCGCAGAATGGACCTGGTCTTCCCAGACAAAGCGGTACGTCTATTATGGCGCGCCGATCTATGCCGACTCTCAACAGGGGACATCCTCCAGCGCGGCGCTGGAGGACTGGTACAAAAAATACGGAGCCGGTCTCTGCCGCCAGGCGAGGGCGCGGCTCAATTTACCATGATTTCTCGGAGGAACTTTAGCCTTCGACCTTTTTAGCGTCAGCGGACAGCGGCAGCCAAATCGCAAACGTTGTGCCTTTCCCCTCCTGTGAACGGACTTCGATACGTCCTCCATGTTGGTCCACAATCCAGTGCGCAATAGAAAGTCCCAGCCCAAATCCGCCGGTGGCGGCGCGTGTGCGGGATTTTTCGGCGCGGTAGAACCGCTCGAAAATATAGGGCAAGTCTTCAGCCGGGATGCCGGGACCCGTATCGCGCACAATCAGCCGCGCCTGTTCGCCCACCCTCGCCAGGCTGAGGAACACCTCACCACCCTGCGGCGTATATTGAATAGCATTGGCAATCAGATTCAACAAAACTTGTTTGAGGCGGTCGCGGTCAGCATATAACTGAATCTGGTCAATTTCGTTGACCTTGATGTGAACCTTGTTCCCGGCGAGCACGCGCATTTCCTGGAACACCTCCAGCAAAAGCGCGTCCAGTTCGATGTTGGACTTTGTCAGCGGCAACTGGCCTGCCTCGGCCTTCGCCAAAAGGAGCAGATCGGTGACCATGCGCGTCATGCGGCTGGCTTCCTGATCAATGCTGGTGAGGGATTCTTCGTCGAGCGACTTCATGCGGCGCATCAGGTCCACATTGCCTTTGATGACCGTCAACGGCGTGCGCAGTTCGTGGCTCACGTCCGCGATGAAACGCTGCTGGGAGGTGAACAACACCTCCAGCCGCTCGAACGTCTGGTTGAAGGCGGTGACCAGTTGCCCGATCTCGTTGTCTGGATCGCCGTCGTAGGGGATGCGGCGGGACAAATCGTCGGCGCGGTTGACCTGGTCGGCCGCGTCGGTGATGACGCGCAAGGGGGCGAGTTCGCGGCCCAGGGTCCAGCGCGAAGCGAGCCCCGCCACGATGACGCTGAGCATGGTCATGAAGATCAGTACGGAGAGCAGGTCTCCGCGGGCCGTATCCACCACTTCCAAGCTGGTAGCGATCTGCAACTTGCCCACCGGCCGCTGACCCGAGACAAGCGGTACAGTGAGAACGCGCAGGTGGGTATCGCCCACAGTGGCTTCGCGGAAAATAGGGAAGTTGGATTTCAGCCCGATTGGATCGAGGGGCTCCCTCATGGAAATGCCAGGGGAAGAAGAAGTAAGCCCCACTTCACGATCCCACACCTGGACATAAACGTTGGCGGTCAGTTCCAGTGAAAGTTCGGGCAAACGGCCGAGTTCCCCTTCCGCGCTGACCTGGATTTCGGTAACGACCTGGTCGGCCGTACGTTCCAGCTGGTCGTCAACGTAGTTGTATAACAGAACGGTAATGGCAGTATAGGCGACGATGCTGACAAAAACGAGGATGGCCCCCACGAGAATCAATTGTACCAATGTGAGGCGGTCGCGCAGGGACACGAACACCGCCTACGGGTTTTCGCGCATCACATAACCAACGCCGCGCACAGTGTGGATGAGGCGTGACTCGCCGCCCTCTTCGAGTTTCTGACGCAGATAACGCACGTACACTTCAAGCACGTTGCTCTCGCCGCCGAAATCGTAACCCCAAACGCGGTCAAAAATGACCTCGCGGGTGAGCACCTGTTTGGGGTGGCGCAGGAAGAGTTCAAGCAGTTCGTATTCCTTGGCGGTCAGTGAGATGAGGCGCGATCCACGCGTGGCCTGGCGGGAGCCGGTATCGAGGGTGAGGTCCGCAAATTTCAGCAAGGGTACGCGCTCCGGCTGGGTACGGCGCAAAAGGGCGCGGACGCGCGCCAGCAGTTCGTCCAGGTTGAACGGCTTGACCATGTAGTCGTCGGCCCCGGCGTCCAGTCCCTGAACGCGATCCTGCACGGCATCCTTGGCGGTCAGCATCAAAATGGGGACGCTTCCGCTGGCGGTGCGCAGGCGGTGGCATACTTCCAGTCCGTCCATGCCCGGCAGCATCCAGTCCAATATCACCAGATCGGGAGTGTGATCACGCGCCAGAATCAACCCGGTACGGCCTTCGGTGGCGGTATCTACGGTGTAGCCTTCGTACGCCAGCCCGCGTTGAAGGAGCTTAAGAATGGCCTGATCGTCCTCGATGATCAAAATGCGTTCGTTCATGGTTCGCTCCACGCAAAATATACCACATTTGGCTGGATGTCCGCGTCCCTCCCCACCTATGAACCAGGATTGACATTTACTCATCCCAGCATATAATCACTCTAACAGACTGCGCAGAGACAAGTAGTTAGGCAACGGTTCAGAGAGTCGCCGGTCAGTGTGAGGCGACCCGCCAGATAACAAAATCCACTCTGCCAACTCGCCCTCGCAGGGACGTACTGCAAAATGGTTTTTGCCTTGAAGCGCAAGATACATCTTGCAGTGCTCGTAAGAGGGACGGGTTCGCCCGTTAGCGCGAGCCTAAGGTTGTGCGACAAAATAATCCTGTCGCACAACAAAAGCAGGTGGTACCACGAGACGCCCCCATGTGCTGGAGCAATTCCAGCGCTCGTCCTGCAAATGGACCGGGGGCGTATTCTATTCCCTTGCTATCCCCTCTCCCGGCGGGAGAAGGATGGGGTGAGGGCCGCACATGGAGGTGCAACATGCTCGACATCAATCTCATCCGCGAGAATCCCGACCTCGTCCGCAAGGCATTGACGGATCGGCAGAACGATCCCGCCCCGGTCGATTCCATCCTGCAATTGGACGAAAAGCGCCGCGCCCTGCTTGCCGAAGTGGAGACACTCAAGGCGGAACGCAACGCCGTCTCGAAGGAGATCGGCAAACAGAAAGACGCGGCCGACCGCCAGTCGAAGATCGAGGCGATGCGCGTCGTCGGCGACAGGATCACCGCCCTCGATAAGGAAGTCGAGGCAGTGGAGGCCGAACTCGAGGCGGTCATGTCCACCCTGCCGAACATCCCCGACCCGCGCACGCCCTACGGAAAAGACGACCGCGAGAACCCCGTCATCAAAACCGTGGGCGAGCCGCGCAAATTCGATTTCACACCGAAACCGCACTGGGACCTCGGGCCTGCGCTCGGCATCATTGACTTCGAGCGCGGCACCAAACTGACGGGGTCGCGCTTCTACGTGCTGAGCGGGCCCGGGGCGCGCCTGCAACGCGCACTCATCGCCTGGATGCTTGACCTGCACATCCGCCAGGGTTACCGCGAGCAGTATCTCCCGTTCATGGTTCGCACCGCCACGGTCTACGGCGCGGGACAACTGCCCAAGTTCGCGGACAATCTCTACAAGGATCACGAAGAGGATTACTACTTCGTGCCCACTGCCGAGATTCCACTTACCGGTTTGCACATGGACGAGATTCTGGATGAGGCCATCCTGCCGCGACTCTACACCGCGTACACGCCCTGCTTCCGCCGCGAAAAGATGAGCGCCGGCCGCGACGTGCGCGGCATCAAGCGCGGCCACCAGTTCGATAAAGTGGAGATGTATGCCTACTGCAAGCCCGAAGACTCGGAGGCCATTCACCAGAAAATGCTGGAAGACGCGGAGGAAACCTGCGCCCAGCTGGAGATTCCCTATCGCGTCAAAATGCTCTGCACCGGCGACATCGGCTTCGGCTCGACGCTCACTTACGACCTGGAGCTGTGGGCTCCCGGCTGTGACGAGTGGCTGGAGGTCTCGTCGGTCTCGAATGTGACCGACTTCCAGGCTCGGCGAGCCAACATCAAGTATCGCCCCGCGGACGGCGGCAAGACGCGCTTCGTCCACACGCTGAACGGCTCGGGCCTCGGACTGCCGCGCACGCTGATCGCGGTCATGGAAAACTACCAGCAGGCCGATGGTTCCATTGTCGTGCCCGAGGTGCTCCGTCCGTGGATGGGCGGTATTGATATAATCAAGCCGTAACCGATGCCAGGCAATCGCGGTACGATGATCCTCATCACTCCTCGCTCACGGAACAGCGCTTGACCCCGGAATTGATCCTCTGGCTCTACCAGGTTGGCCTGCAAACCCTGACCCTGTTCTTCATGCTGGTCGGATTGTTCGGGTTGATCGTCCCCGTTTTTCCCGGCCTGACGGTCATGTGGCTGGCCGCGCTGATCTACGCCGTCCTGCAGGCCCTGATCAAGCAGATGAACTGGGTGGACTGGACGCTGTTCGCGCTCATCACCCTGTTAATGCTGGGCGGCAACGTGGTGGATAACATCATCATTGCCTCCAAGATGCGCGGCCACAAGATTCCGTGGAGTTCCATCGGGGTCAGTTATGCGGCCAGCCTGATCCTCAGCCTGTTTTTTACCCCGCTGATCGGCCTGGTCGCCGCGCCGCTTGCGCTGTTCGGCGCGGAGTTCTGGCGTCTGCGCGACCGCCGACTGGCGTTTGAATCGGCCCGGGTCTACATGATTGGATGGGGCGCGTCCTTCGCCGCCCGCTTCGGGATCGGCATGGCGATGATCGCCTTCTGGATGTTGTGGGCCTGGCTGTAAAATCCATTCCCCCATTGAAAAAGGAGAGACCTATGCCCTCGATCGTTTACGACATCTTCAGTTTCCTCGGTTTCCTGCTGCGCGCCCTCGGCTTTCTCGTGGCGGGCTTCGCGCTCGGGCGTTTCACGCTGGACGGATATAACAAGGCCGGCTGGGAGTTGCAGATCGCCCTGGCACTCGGCTTCTTCGGCCTGCTCACCGCCCTGACCCATTTCTCCTCGCCCGGCTCGGCCGGCGCGTTCGCGCTCGGCGCGGGCGCGGCCCTGCTGATGGCGGGCATGGGCAGGAAGAAAGAGGAAGAGACCCCGGGATAGAAATAAAACGCAATCAGGCTCCCCAACGGGAGCCTGTTGCTCTAGTTCAAATCACGCGGCGCTGTGCGTGAGATAGGCTTCCACCATCAGCAGGTTCTTCTCGCCCGCCTTCTTAACCACCTCGAGCATGGTCTCCATCGAGGAGACCTCCTCCACCTGCTCGGCCACAAACCATTGCAGGAAGTTCTGTGCGGCGTAGTCTTTTTCCTTGATCGCCAAATCCAGCATGGCGTGGATCTGACGCGTCACCTCGAGTTCCCAATCCACTGACATCTGGAAGGCCCTCTCGGCCGATTCGATCTGATATTTCGGCGCGGCGACGGCAGGGATGCTCACATTCGCGCCCACTTCGGTCAGGTAATCGAAAAACTTCAGCGCGTGCTCGCGTTCCTCTTCAGACTGCTTCTTGAAGAATTCCGCCAGTTTCTTCATCGCCTGTCCTTCAAAGTAGGCCGCGATTTGCAGGTATTGATTCGACGCGCCGAGTTCGTTCCCAATCTGGGTATTCATCAGGTCGGCGAGGGATTTACTGATGTGCATGAGATTCTCCTTTCAGAACCAGGCAGGTAAATTTACCACGCCAAACCACATTCTGTTTACATTAACTCAATCGGCGAGCGCAAGAGAGCAATGAGCAATTTGATCGAATGTTGCAGATCGCCAACATCAACCATCTCGGATGGCGAATGCACGTAGCGCACTGGCACCGACAATGCGCCCGCCAGCGCGCCGTCGCGAGCCAGTTGGATGGAGCGCGCGTCCGTGCTCCCCCCCTCGAGCACTTCGAGCTGGTACGGGATGCGCCCCTTCTCCGCCGTGCGCCGCATCCAATCCACCACGCGCGGGTCGGCGATCATCCCCGTATCCTTGACCTTGATGGCCGGGCCCTTTCCCAACACGATTTTGTTGCGGGCGGTGGATTTGGGCGTATCGGTGGCGGGCGTGACCTCGAGGGCCAGGCCAATCTCCGGGTCCAAGCCGAAGGCGGCGGGTCCCGCGCCGCGCGAACCGACCTCCTCCTGCACGGTAAAGACCGCGGTCACCTCGTTTGGGCTGGACCCGAGTCTGCGCAGCGCTTCGACGGCCATCAGCACGCCGACGCGGTCGTCCATGGACTTGGCCACCAGCCGCCCGCCCAGGTCGAGGAAGGAACGCTCGAAGGCGGCCACGTCGCCCACTTTCACGGGACAATCCTTTCGGCCCGCCGCGCCCACGTCTATGAAAAATTGATCGGACGAAGGTTTGGAAGGCCGCTCCTCGAATTGATTCTCGATGCCGATCACCCCGCTCACGCCGTTCAGGAATCGCACACGGCTGCCGATGAGTTGCGTCGCGAAAAGATAGCCGATGCTGCTGAAACGGACAAAGCCGTTCTCGTCCACATGCGAGACCATCAGGCCGATCTCATCCAGATGCGCGGCCAGCATGACGCGCGCGCCATTCTTCGCCTTGCGGCCTTTGCGAACAATCAGATTGCCCAGCGTGTCCACCCGGACTTCGTCGGCGAACGGCTCGACCTCCTTCGCGACCATCTCGCGGACAGTTTTTTCATAACCCGAGGGGCCGAACGCTTCAGTGAGAGATTTCAACAACGCCTTCATGGTTTCCTTGTCTGCAACGGAACTTCGTCGCCTGCCTTGTAAATCTGCGCGCCCTGCTTCGAGATCACGGAGACCGTCTGTCTTCCCATCACGCGCCATGTCCCGCCCAGCCTGCCGACCAGCGCGGTATCTTCATCCAGCCCCAGCATCCATTCATCCTGCCTCAGTTTCCGGCGCAGGGCCAGGATGAACGGCCTCCAAACGGCAGGAATGGAATCAAAATGTGGAATGATGAAACGGGCGGGCAGGATTCCAAACCCGCTCAGGTGGGTCAGTCCCATTCGGCGGATGTCGGGCACGGATTTGCCCAAGATCATCGCGCCCGCTGAACAACCGGCGTAGGCCGCGCCGCGCGCCCAGGCCCGTTGCGCCGCGGCCCAGGCGCGGCTGCCTTTCATCGTCTCCAGCAGGTACGTCGGACTGCCGCCCGAGAAATAGATCAGGTCCGCGGCCTCGAGCAGGGACTCCCACTGTGGAGCGTCGGCAGAGGCGCGGTCAATGATGCGCGTCGCACTGACGTCCGCGCCGAGGCGCTGGAAGTGGTCGAGCCCCATGCGCGACCAGCGCTCCACCGACTCATCCCCCTCCTGTCCCGCCGCGGTCGGCAGGCAGACGACGCGCGGGACGCGCCCGTTCGTGTTTGAGCTGGCAAGCAGGTGCTTGTCCACTTCGTCCATCACAGGCAGGTATTCGCCCGAACCGAGAAGAGCAATCAGGCCATTCATTCGTCACCTCTAAGGCTTCAATAGCGCAGGCTTTATACGCGCCAACGCAGTGTGCAATAATAATAAAGTATTCTTCCAGTCCTCCACGCGGCACAGGCCCGCGGCCGTGTGCGCGTACCGCCCGGGCACCGAGATGGAAATCGAAGGAATACCCTCCCGTTGTTTGTGGATGGCGCCCGCGTCGGTGCCACCGCCGCCCGGCTGGCGGAACTGGAACGGAATATTCGCCTTCCGCGCCGTCTCCTCGAAGAAATGAATCAAACGCGGATCGTTCAACGTGGCGGCGTCGGCCAAATAAACGGCGGGGCCGAGTCCGAGCCGTGTATTATAAACGGCGTTCTCGCTCCCATCGTGGGTCGGCAGGTCGTAGGCCGGGGTGGAATCAATGGCAATGCCGATCTGCGGATCCAGCGCGTGCGCAGCCACCTTCGCACCGCGCAGACCGACCTCCTCCTGCACCGTGAACGCGGCCAGCAGGTCAATATGGGGCGGCGCGTTCTTAACGAGTTCGATCAATGTCGCCACGCCGATGCGGTCGTCAATGGCTTTGGCGATGATGGACGGCCCAACGCGTCTGAAGGACGTGGCGAACACGGCGCGGTCGCCGACCTTGGCCTTCCCGCCGCCCGGGCCGAGGTCAATCCGCAGCGCCTCACGCGAGACCTTGCGCTTGTGTTCACCCTCACCGACGAGGTGAATCGGGCGGATGCCGATCACGCCCGGCATGCGGCCGCGTCCCACCCAGACCGGCTTGCCCGCCATCTGGCGCTCGTCTATCGAGCCGACCGCCTCGAAGGAATACAGCCCTTCGCCCTCATCCGCCACGATCATGAAGCCGACCTCGTCCATATGTGCGGCCAGCATGACGCGCAGACGATTCTTTCCCGACCCGCGGCGCACAGCGAGCACGTTGCCCAGCGCGTCCACCTTGACCTCGTCCGCGATAGGCTTGACTTGTTCAAGCACGATCTTGCGCACCTCGCCCTCGTCGCCTGAGACGCCGGACGCATTGCACAGCCGCTCGAGGAGTTTGAGTTGGGAGGCGCCAACCGAGAGAGAGGATCGAGTCATGGCTTCGGCACCATCACGACGAAATCGAGGTCGGCATATTCCACACTGACTTCGTAATATCTCAGCAAGGGAATGCTCACCTCGCGGAGCCAGGCGTTGTTCTCTTCCGCGAACAGATCATTGGAGGTCTGCATGCGGCCGGGCGGTTCGGGGGCAATGATGAGCGCGTATTTCTGCGCGCTTATGTCTGCCACGAACTGCCGCAGGGTGGGCTCGAAGCCGGTCATGGCGGCCTCCATCAGAGCGATGTTATCGTATTCGGGGACCAGCGGGACGCCCTGGATCAAATCATAAGTGAGCAAGTGACGCTGGGTGATGAAGAGCACGCGTCCGCCGGAGGCGACCGTCCCGCCGGCCATGGCCTGGAGTTCGGCGAGGACTCGCTGGGAATCCTTGTTGGGAGGAATGGGCAGACCGGGCGTCAATCCATGGCGCGTGTAGATGACGAGGGTGGTCAGTACCGTGATGACGACCAGGAGTGGAGGAAAGGCCGGGGCCGCGGAGGCAGGCTGGCGGTCGGGAATGAAGCGGTCAAATATGAGGTACACGATAACGACGAGGGAGAGCAGGAAGAACGTGTCCAGGTTGTGCAGGTTATTCCCTCCCCCAATCTTGGCGCTGACGATCATCCCGCCGGTAAACAAAATGAGCAGGATAGCGCCCAGGCCGAATAAACGAATCCAGTGCCAGAAGGCGCGGCGCGTCCGCAGATGATAGATCGCCAGGGCAAGGACAGGAGCGGCGGCGATCAACCCGGTGGGCAGGATGCCAATGGAATTCCAGGAGGTGGGGAAAAGACGGTACCATAACATGGTGGACGTAAAGGCCATGTTGTACATTTCGGGCGCGATCTCCGAGATCACCAGAAACCATTGACGGGCAGCCAGCGCCGCAGACAGGCCGAGGATGGAATACGATGCGGGAGGCAATAGATAACGCCCAAGCGGACGACTGGAAGCAGACACTTCCATCAGATATATCGCAACCGCCAGCATGGCCGGGACGGGCGCCCAGTTGATGCGGCTGATGCCCGCCCACAACGAAGCCGCAATCACCGCCAGCGCCGAGCGAACAGGACGGCGCACGTCGAACCACGCCAGGACGGGAATGGCCGTGACCAGAAGGTAGTGAAAGATCGGCCCTTGATAGAGATAGTACATACCCCACACGAGACAGGCAAACCAGAGCAGGCGATGACCGGCAGGATTCCCGATTCTCCGCAGGAGCAGAAGTACCGTGATGAGTGTGAGGAAAAAGGCCGAGTACATTTCCCAGGCGCGTTGAATCAGAATAGTGGGTTTGGGCAGAAGAAGCGGGAGTGCTTCCAGGACATAGCGGCTGAGGTCCTGATAGAACGGCGGGAGAGACATACCGTAATATCTTTCGGAAAGCAACAGCGAGGCGTGGTAATAGCGTGTGGCCTCAGACCATTTGAGGGAAAACGGTTCGCTCGAAACGCGGGAGAGAACAGCCGCGCCAAGATAAACAAAAGCGAGAGTCAGCAGAGCAAACAGGACGAGGTTCGAGCGGCGAACCGACGAAAAGGCGGGCAATCCAGCCAGGAAATATGCCGCGATAAGGCTCAGGCACCAGATGAAGAGATAGCGATTGGCGAACGGGGTGAACAGGGGACGAAACGGCCCTAGATAGGCAAACAACATCAGGGAAACACAAAAGAAAAAAAACAGCCCGTTCAGCCGGCCCCATCGAGTCGGCGGGCGAACGCGGACGATGAATGCTTCCAGTCTGCCGCGCCACCTTGTCCGTGTGAGAAGCGTCAGGCCGAAGAGTCCAGCCGAAAGTCCCGCGAGACCGAGCACCAGCAGGGTGCGCCGCCAGTACACGAACAACACGCCGCCCTGTCCCAGGTCCCAGGCCAGCGCGCCGATTAACAAGGCAGTGACTGCAAGCGTCAGCCGCGCCAGCCCAAGCGGAGTCAGCGGTTCGATGCGGCGGTGGGCAATGTCAAACGGCGCGTCAGTCATCCCAAACGACCTTCGTAAGGAAGTCTTCCTCCAGCCCGGCGGCAAACCCGGCCAGCAGGCGTCCGGCGCGCTGGATGTCCTTGATGGCAACCACCTCCACAGGCGTGTGCATATAGCGGATGGGAATGCTCAACACCATGGTCGGCACGCCCTGTGCGGTGATCTGCAGGCCGTCCGCTTCGGTGCCGGAGAAGGTGGGCATCGGCTCGGGTGCGACGGGAATTTCCAGCCGTTCCGCCAGTTCCTTGAATCTCGCATACAGGAACGGATGAATGCTCGGACCGATTCCCAGCGTCAGGCCTTTGCCCAGCGGGAACGCGTCCCAACCGGTCGCGCCGGGACCCTTGCCGAAGGTGGTATCCACAACGACAGCCAGCGACGGGCGTAACGCAAACGCGGACGTGACCCCGCCGGCGAAGGTCAACTCCTCCTGAACGGCGGCGACGGCCCACACGTCCCACGCGTGGATTTCAGCCTGCAACGCTTCGAGGCATAGGGTCACCGCGGCGACGGAGACGCGGTTATCAATCGAATGGCCGCTCAACGTCTCTCCGCTTAATTCCACAGGTTCGTTCTCGAACGAGACAAGGTCGCCCACTCGAACCTGACGCGCCACCTGCGCGGCGGTGAGGCCGGTATCCACGAGAAGATGGTGCAGCCCAACCACTTCATCCGCGGGCGATTCGGGCAACAGCCTCGCCGGCGGCTGGACGATGATCCCGGGCAACGACTTCCGTCCATGGACAAGGACCGGCGCGCCCGGCAGGACGCGCACATCAATCCCGCCCACCGCGCTCAGGCGCAGGAATTCGCCGGTGATGCCCGACACCATCAGGCCGATGGCGTCCATGTGGGCGGAGATCAATAACGAGGGGCGGGGCGCGGCCGCGTTGCCTCGCATCCGCGCGTGGACCGATCCGAGGCGGCTCAAGCTGACTTCGTCCGCGAGGGCGCGCCAGCGTTCCTCGATCAGGCACGCAACAGGCGCCTCGTGAGCGGTCAAGCCCGGGGCGGAGAGCAACGACTTAAGGAACGGAGTAATGTCCGTCATCTTCTTCAACTGGTCTGTTTATGGAGTATTGGTCGGGGAAGGCGTGATCGTGCTCGTCGGCGGGACGAGCGTATTCGTGGGTGTGGGGGTATCCGTCGGCGAGGGCGTGATGGACGGCGTGAGCGTGGCTGTGTCGGTCGGCGTAATCGAGGGAGTTTGGGAGGGAGTCCAGGTAGGAGAAGGCGTATAGGTACGCGTTGGCGGGAGGAAGAAGGTCGGAGAAATCGTCGGGGTCGGAGAGACGGTGGGCGTCGCGGTGGAGGTGCTCGTCAAAATGGATGGAGTCGGGCTCAGGGTCGGCGTAAGCGGACCGAGGGTCTCGGTGATGGTCGCGGTCAGAAAGGTCGCGGTGATTGTCACAGTGGGTGTGGGCGTGATGGAGTCTGGTGCGAGCGAAACCGCCACCCAACCCAGGCAATAGCATGGCAGGGTGGCGAGGGTGACGGCAATCAATGTGATGCGGCGGCGCGCCCGGGCGGCAATGGGATCATCCATGGGGTGATGATAACATGGGAGGGAGGGGAGGGCAAGCGACCCTCCCCCTCCCGCTTCGGGAGAAGGGAAGTAGAAAGGTATAATCCAGTTCATGATCCCCCTCAAACTTCGCGTCGCTGGATTTCTTTCGTATCGCGATCTCGTCGAACTCGACTTCGAAGGCTTCGACCTGGCCTGTATTTCGGGACAGAACGGCGCGGGCAAATCGTCCCTGCTGGACGCCATCACCTGGGCGTTGTTCGGCGAAGCGCGCGGCAGGGACAAGGACGCCATCATCAACCTGCAATCGAAGGCCGCGGAAGTGTCTTTGACATTTACCTATGAAGGCAATACCTATCGCGTTCAGCGTACCGCGCCGCGCGGAAAAAGCACGATGCTGGAGTTTCAGATTCGCGACGGCGAGGATTGGCGCCCGCTGACGGAGCGCTCTGCGCGCGAGACGCAGGCGCGCATCGAGCAGACCCTGCGCCTCGATTACGATACCTTTGTCAACGCCTCGTTCTTTTTGCAGGGCAAGGCCGACGAGTTCACGCAGAAGAAAGCCAGTGAGCGCAAGGCCGTGCTGGGAAATATTCTCGGCCTTGAAATCTGGGAAACATACAGGGACCGTACCGCCGAACGCCGCAGGGAACTCGAGAAGGAGATCGCTGGTATCGACCGGAGCGTTGACGACATTGACGCCGAACTGGCAGAAGAAGAGCCGCGCAAACAGGAAGTGAAGGCGCTCGAAGCCGAATTGAAGCGGTTGAGCGCGGCGCGCAGGACGCAGGAGGCCGCGCTGGAGAGCATCCGAAAGGCCGCGGCTTCGCTGGATCAGCGTCTCGCCGAGGAAAAAGCGAGATTGGAGGAGGAAAGACGCGGCCTGAAAGCGAAAGAGGCCGAAGTGAATGAACAAGCTGCCTCCATCTCCAATTTGACTGCTCAGATCGAAAGGGCGCAGAAGTTGCTGGCCGAAGACGAGGAGAAGATTGCTCGAAAAAACGAAATCGAAGAACGGCGAAACGCGGCGCGCGAAGAACATGCGCGATTGAAGGCCGAGAACGAATTACGCAAATCCGAGATGGATGAACTCAAGACGCGCATTGACCAACTCGAATCGGCGGAGGGCGCGACGTGTCCACTGTGCGGACAGGCGCTGAGCGAAGAGCATCGGCGGTCCACATTGAAGCAACTCAACGACGAAGGGAAGGAAAAAGGCGACCGCTTCCGCGCCAACAAATCCAGCATGGACGATCTTGCCCGACAGACCGCGGATCACGATGCACAACTCGCGAGACTCGCGAACGCGGAGCGGGATCGCCTGGTTCATTCCAACTCCGTCACCCAATTGACGGAGAAGATCGAAGCAATCAGAAATTCGGTAAAGAACTGGGAGACCAGCGGCGCGGCGCGGTTGAAGGAAGTGGAAGCGATCCTTGCCAGCGAGAAATTCGCGGCGGAGACCCAAAAACCGACCGTCAGCCTGGATGAAGCCGAGCGCGCCCTGTTTGAGTTGCAGGAACAGGAGAATGCCAAGAATCGGGAGGTCGGCGCGGCGCGGCAGAAAGTGGCCGTGCTCGATTCCCTGCGAGCGCGCAAAGCCGGCCTCGCGTCACAACGCGAGGAACTCGCGCGCGCCGTCGTCCACCACAAAACACTGGAACGCGCCTTCGGCAAGGACGGCGTCCCCGCGCTTCTCATCGAACAGGCGCTTCCACAGATCGAATCCAAGGCCAACGACCTGCTCGACCGCCTGAGCGACGGGCAGATGTCCATTCGCTTCGCGACGCAAGCCGAGTACAAGGACAAGAAACGCGACGACCTGAAAGAAACGCTCGACATCCTCATCAGCGATGGCGCAGGCATGCGCGACTACGAGATGTATTCGGGCGGCGAGGCCTTCCGCGTCAACTTTGCGATTCGCCTCGCGCTCTCCGAAGTGCTGGCGGGACGCAAAGGCGCGCGCCTGCAAACCCTGGTCATTGACGAGGGCTTCGGTTCACAGGACACGCAGGGACGTCAGCGATTGATCGAGGCGATCAACACCGTGCGCGGCGACTT
>DAOTXP010000103.1:0-2478 GCA_034435275.1 Anaerolineales bacterium
ACACCTGTTGCAGGCGCTGGGGGTCGCCGTGCAGGCTGGCGGGCAGGGCCGGGGAGATCTCGCTTTTCAGATGCAAGTTCTTATCCTGCGCAGGCTTGCCCATTACACCGTGCACGGCTTCGAGCAGGGCGGCGGGACTGAATTCGCCGTAGTGAAAGATCAACTGACCCGCCTCGATGCGCGCCTGATCGAGCAGGTCGCTGACGATGCGCAGCAGACGCTGGCTGTTGCTCTCGATGCGTTTCACGACCCCGGCCTGTTGTTCGCTGACCGGCCCGTAGACCGACTCGCGGAGCATTTCCGTGTAACCCAGGATGGCATTCAGCGGTGTGCGTAATTCATGCGAGACCATGGCGACGAAATCGTTCTTCATTTGTTCGACTTCCGCTTCGCGGGTGACATCGCGGAAGACGGCCACGGTGCCGATCCGCTCGCCCATGCCGGTATCCACCGGCGCGGCGTTGACGGACAGTGTATGCTGGTGAATGGTAAACCGCAGGCTGGGCGCATTGACATTAGGATGATGCAGCAGTTCGATGACGGCCTGCCGTTCCTTCGCATTGACGTCGTATCGCGGCAGGAGTTTGTCCATTTCGACTCCGATGAGAGTCGCCTGTGAACGGTCAAGGAAGCGGCTCAAAGCAGGGTTGACTACGATGGTGCAGCCACTCAGGTCGAATACGGCCACACCGTCTGCAATGCCCTGCAGGATGGCCTCGGTCCTGCCCGCCTCGGCGAGTTCGCGCGCCAGCGCGGCAGACAGTTCGCGTGTGCGCTCTTCGACGCGTTGATCCAATTCGGCGTTGATGGTGCGTAATTCCTTCAGGGTCTGCTCCAGACTGCGGGAGGAAAGCCAGGAGACCATGGCGAGCATGAAGAAGCCGACCATGGCAAACGTATTGGGCACGACTTCAGCAATTCCAGCCAGAATGATCAAGTTAACAGAAGTTAAAACAAAGAAAAGAAAACTGGCTGCCGGGGTCAAAAGAATGCTTGCCAGGGTGATTGGAATTGTAAATAGGAAGAGGCTTCGCCCGTTTGCAAGTTCGTGGGGAGAATCGGCCAGGTTGATAACAATCGTCAGAAAGACTAGGAAAAGACCGCTGGCAAACCATCCCTTTATAAGGCGGTTTAGCGTATAGAAAACCAGTGAACCGCCCAGAAAAGCCAGGGATGCAAGGTAGATAATCGCTATCTCCTGAGGATCCACCGTAGGCTCGAGTAGACTTGTTAGCCACGTGATTGGCAGAGTGAGCAGGGTCAGGAAGATGACACTTGCTATGATGATATTAAGCAATTTGCGCCGTCGAGAATCGTCTGGGTCACTCGATTTGACCTCCAGTAATCCTGTAATGAGACGAAACAACCGGCGAAGAGTAATCATCTACAAAATTGCTTTCGCTGAGGCCAATGCACTAAGAATGGCGGAATCAACAACTAAATTGGGGCAGTAAAGCGCTTTACCAATCCAGAGGGCAGGGGGAGTCTCCTCCCGATGATGTTTTAGCCAATCCACGCCACGGGCAATGCTGTTTTTCGGCACTTGTTTTCCGCTCATGACATGTGACATGAGGGCTTGGAGGCTATAAGCGGTCTCCTCAGTGGTTGGAAAATCGTAGAACCCCCAGGAACCGTCCGGATTCTGGGTGTCCAGTATCCACTTTACGGCATCCTGGCAAAGTGCATCATCCAGTCCTGCGCAGGCAATGATCGCATGTGAGGTTGCATAATAAGGCGACGCATGCCACTTATCGAACCAAAACCCTTGAGGCGTGCGCGCTCTTTGTAAGAAACCAATGACCTTTTGTACTGTGGGGTGCATTTCATTATAATACTGGGCTTGACTTAAAGCGGCCAAAACATGGATATTGGTGCTAACAGAGGGGGCGACCTCGAGGGAAAAACAGCGAAAACGATCTTCTTCTTCATAGTGTAATACGGCTTGGATATCTGCTGCATAACCAAACCGTGTCAAAACCTCGAATACGACTGCCGTATCATCGCCGTCTTTGAGTGTCCCGGTGAAGGCCGTACCGATACCCTGGATCGGGTTCCAATATTTGCGTAGTTTTTCCAAGTGCATCTGCGCCGAATGAAGAACCGATTCAGGGAGTTCAGGTATTAGGGCGAGATTACATAGTGCCCAGGCCGTCTCAAATACATCGATTGGAGCAAAGGTTGGCGTACCGCCATCTTTTGCGACCCAGGTGCGGAGGTAGCTCAAAGCCCTTTGATCGCCTGGTTTAAGATAACGGGCAAAAAAAACAGTGGCAGATGGACTGCATCCCACTGATCCGTCCGGGTCTTGCAAATCATCCGCTTCGAGGATTCGCTGCCCATCGACCCCGGCCATTTCTGCCGAGAAGGCCATGGTTACATAGCGATTAATCTTCTGATTCTCTATCTTCTCCAGTTTTTCTTTCCTCAATTTGGCTATTCGGCCCAAAATCCTTTCCCCCTGTTGCTTGATGAGACCGA
>DAOTXP010000104.1:0-1528 GCA_034435275.1 Anaerolineales bacterium
TCCTTCAACTCCACGCCGTCCAGCAGAATGCGTCCGCCGGTGTATTCGTAGAAGCGCGGCAGGAGATTGACCAGCGTGGTCTTGCCCGAGCCGGTCGAGCCGAGCAGGGCGATGGCCTGTCCGGGCTTGCAATGGAACGAGACGCCTTTCAGCACGACCTGGTTGTCTTCATAGTTAAACGAGACATTCTCGAAGACCAGGTCGCCGCGCACCGGACCTTTGGGCTGGACTCTGCCTTCGGTCAGCGGTTCGCGATCCTCCTTGACGATGTCCATCAGGCGCGTGTACGAGACCAGTCCGGTCGAGGTCTGCACGATCATGCGGCCGAGGTTGCGGATCGGCCAGATCAGCCAGGTCAGCAGGCCGATGTATGCCAGGTATGTGCCCACCGTGATGACGCCGGTGATGGCGAGGTTCGCGCCGTACACGTAACCGAAGATCATCTGGAAGCCCAGCACCACGTCCGAGAGCGGCCAGAAGAGCGAGTGCATCTTCAACAGCCGCTTGCCGCGCAGGAATTTCTCCCAGTTGTCCTTCTCGAATTTGTTCATCTCGTAATCCTGCCGGGCGAAGGCCTTGACCACGCGCACGCCGGTCAGGTTTTCCTGCAGGGTGGTGGAGAGCACCGCTTCCTGCGCCTGGTATTCTTCATAACGCTTGGTGGTCTGTTTGAAGAACCAGACCGAGACGGCCAGGATGAACGGAATGACGACCACCGAAACGAGCGCCAACTGGACGTTCAACTGAATCAGCGCCGCGAAGTTGATGACGAACAACAGCACGATGCGTCCCACGCCGATGGCCTGTTCGTTGAAGAAGCGGCGCAGCGCGTCCACGTCCGAGGTGACGCGCTCGACCAGGTCGCCCGTCGGAGTCTTGCCGTGATAGGCGAAACTCAGGCGCTGGATGTGATCGAAGAGATAGTCGCGCAGGCGGCGCGTCACGCCCTCGGCGGTATAAGCCGCCAGGCGTCCCGAAACGTAGGCGAACCCGCCCTCGAACAGGGCCAGCGCGACGAATCCGATGCCGATTAGGAGCAATGTCTGGGTCAGAGAACCAAGCAGGCGCTCGCCTTGTGTCAGAACGTTGTCCGCGAAGTAACGCAAGAGGAGATAGGTGGCCGTTTTTGCCAACGCCGAAACCGCCAGCGCGATGGTCGCGCCGACGTAGGGCAGGCGGTAATCGGTCATCATGCGCCACACGCCGGCGATGCGATTCCGGGTCAGCGCGCGGCGGAAATCGAAGGGTTGCAGCGAGGTTGCGGCAGTTGTCATTCTCATTCTCCTGAAAACAGCGACAAAAAAGCCACGGAGTGCTTCGCAAAGCGCATCCGTGGCATGAGGGCAAGACAGGATTGTGACCTAAGGATGGTCAGCAGGCGCGCTCCGCGAAGGGAACAATTTTCCGGCAGAATCGGGTGCAACGAAGATCAAAACGTTCACGGGCGCGTCTCCTTTCTGTAGAATCACGAACGGGCCGAGTCTATCACGGGTGGGGGAGGGGTGTCAAGGAACGCGGCGAAATGCGA
>DAOTXP010000105.1:0-12115 GCA_034435275.1 Anaerolineales bacterium
CGGCGGCCTCCTGCGCGGTGCGCGTCGACTCGGCGTGCTCGATTACGGTGATTTGGTAGCCTTGTTTGTTCAGCAGGTCCTGGATTTTTTGGGCGGTGGGGGAGAGCGGATTCATGCATCCAAGTTTAGCATATCTTTGCTATTGCTTCTTAAATCCATTGGCGGCCGCCTTCACCAATCCGACCAGCACCAGTAACATGCTCGCGCCCGCGAACAGCCATTTGGCCAGGGTGAAGACCGTCGTCAGCCACGCAATCAAGACGGGCTGGCTCGGCCACATCGAAAGCATGCTCACGATGCCGAGATTTTCCAGCAGGTCGAACAGCCACGCGCCGACAGGCGTCGCATTCCATTTTTGCATGTTGCTGTCGGACTTGAAGCCGCGCTGGAATAGCCACGAGATGAGCAGGCCGAAGAACAGGGTGTAGACGATCGGATAGATGATGTCCACCGTCAATTCGATGTTGCGATAGAAGGCGCGGCCGTACTCGCCGTAAGATTCCACCATTCCGAAGAGTTTCTCTGGCGTGGAGAAGAACTGCAGGTCGATCGGCCCCGGTCCGCCCGAATCGCCTTTCATCAGTGCCTCAGCCATTGGCAGGACGAAGCCCGCGATGAAACCGTCCACCACGAACAGGACGAGGATGAGCCAGCCTTTTGCCCACGCGTGGAACCTGCTCGAAATCTTCGCGATCATATTGCCTCCGATAAAGTTGGTTTCATAGGAAAACCCCGCGCGGCGGGGCGGGTTGCTTTCGTAACATCGCGTCGAGCGGAAGCATTCGTGTCTTTTGAAAGCCGCAGACGAGACGCAAACCGCGCTTCGTCTCCGTTGCGCTTCGCTCAGCGCGATGAGATTATTCGAAATAATGCGCCATCATTTGATGTAGGCCTCGGCCTTCCGCGCGAGCGTGTCTGCGATGCGGTCTTTGTGCTTGCCGAGCATCTCCAGCCCTTCGATCTCGTCCATCGTGAAATAACCGAAATCGGTTGTTTCGTCGCTGAGGGACAATTGTCCGCCTGTGACTTCAGCCTCGAAATGCAGGGCCACGATCTGCACCTTCACGCCGTCTTTGTAAACCACCAGTTGATGCGGATTGCTGTACACGCCCACCAGCCGCGTGACGCGCACGCGCAGGCCCGTCTCTTCCAGTACTTCGCGGATGCAGGCTTCCTCAGCCGATTCGCCCGCGTCCATTCCGCCGCCGGGCAGGCACCACTGGTCGTTGTCGGCGCGGCGCGTGAGCAGGACGCGCCCCTCGGAATCGAAAATGGCGGCCGAACAGCCCAGCCGCAATGCACCTTCTTTTCCTAGCCGTTCGCCGTACAGGGTTTGGGTCATTTTCCCTCCGGTGATGTGTAGAGGCACAGCAAAGCCATTGACCGTCGACACCCTTTGCGGTTCCGCTGTGCCCCCACGAGTTATTGTTTGATGAACGTCCCGTTGCGCAATTCCATCAGCGTCTGCTGGATTTCATCGGCGGTGTTCATGAGGAAATTTCACGTTACCCATCATGGCGCTGGCACCTCAACATAATTCCCAATCCGCACGGATTCGGCCAGCGCGTCGCAGAATTGCAGGTCGGGGAAGAATTCCGAGGAGGGCAGGGCGTCCAGTTGTGACTGCACGGTACTGTTGTACTCGGCGATAAATTTACTTTGTTCTTTTGGATCGGTCGGCAGAATCGGCCCGTCGCCGAGGAACGGAATATCCAATGGAACTGTGACGACGATGTAGTAGCGGCCGTCCACGGTCAGGCCGTTGAATTCGTAGATGAGGCTGTCGTGGTCGGCGGGATAGGCATCCTGTCCGCGCATGACGACGGCGCGGATTCCCTGCATCCCCTCGAATTGCAGTTTGAGGGTGTTGGCCTGAATCAGGATGGCGGCGCCCCAGGTGGGAAAATAACTCATGGGATCACCGTTGACCGCGTCCCACAGTTTGAGCATGATCTCCCTCCCAGCGGGGATTGCCCCCGCGAACGAAGCAACGGGATAGACTTCGACACAGCCGACCTCGCGGCACAGCCCCTGCGGGGCGAAGGCGAAGGTCGTGTGTCCGCCCACGTCCCATTGGTCGTCGGGCAGGTGAATATAAACAGCCTCAGCCAAGTACAGTTCAAAACTCACGCCGTTATATGAAATATGCGGCCCCTCGAGGCGCGTCACACCCGGGGTTGAGGCAGGGAATGGAGTGGCAGTGGGGGAGGCTGTGGGCGACGATGTCGGCGCGGGGGTGAATGTTTCAGTTGGCGTCGAAGATGGCTCAATGGTGAGGGATGAGAGCGGGTTCGGTTCAGGGGTGACGGTTGGCGGTGCGAACGTGGTGCAGGCCAGGATCGCGGCCAGCAGGGCAAGAGGCGCCATCAGTCGTAACGGCTTCGAAAAGGCAGGCATGGATTTCCCTTTCCACTTTTCCAACGCTTCATTATAGTCCAAACAGCCTCTCCCGAATCCGCGCCGTGCTTCTTGCATAACGGATGTCTTCGTCTGAAACGTCGAGTCGCAATACCGATTCGGGGGGAAGCGCGGACAGCCATTCCGCGACGAACGAATCCAGCAAGTCCGCGTCGGCCTCGGACGCGATGTTGATTCGGTTTCGAGAGGCGAGTCTCTGGCGGATGATTTGACAGGAGGCGCTCAGGGCGATGACCAGGTCGGGAGGCGGGAGCAGGCTGCGGGTCCACGCGTGGAAGCGGCGGCACAGGTCGAATTCGGCCTCCGTCAGCCAGCCGCGGGCGTGGAAGTGACGCGTGAATCCGTGGAAGTCCATATCGAGGCCGCCGTCCACGAGCGCGGGGCGCGGGTCGGCGCGCAGGGTCTGCTCCTGTTCGGCGCGGTGGAGCAGATAGTCGAGTTGGTTGGCGAGCGCGTAACGGGGATCGTCCTTGAAGAGGGACTGGAACGGGCGCCCGGTGTGTTCCTCGAGGCCGACGGCGAAATCGTTTTGAGCGTTGAGGGCGCGCAGGAGCGTGGTCTTGCCCACGCCGCTTGGGCCCACGATGGCGATGAGTGTTCCCATGCGGGAATTATAAAGGCTGGAGAAGAGATTTTTTCACCATAGATGAACGCGGGTGAAAGCCCGTTCCTGATGATCTCTCAAATCCGATTTATCTGTGTTCATCTGTGGTTTGGCCTTAAGGCGTTTGACCCGAATCGGGATTCATCATCAGGCTGGAGGTGTCCACCGCCTCGAAGTTACTCCCCGTGAGTACATCCAGCAGGTGAAGCATATCGTTGTCCCAGCGTTCGTCGGGGATGCCGCTCACGTACCAGTCGGAGCCGTTGTCGGCCAGGATGATGCCATAGGTCTTCATGGCTTGCAGGATGACTTGCATCTCAGGCGGGAAGCCAGAGATGTTGTAGGAGGCCTTCAGGCGGAAGCGTGCGCCCATCGGCGGGATGCTGGTGAGCACGCCCGGACTGCCGCTGGTGAGGTGGCGCGCGGGCCAGATGTAACTGTTGGTCGAGTTGGCTGTAAAGCGCAGCGCGTGATGGATCGCGCCCGCCTGGACCTCATCGTAGCGAACGAGGCCGGGCAGGATGGGCAGGCCCGCCGCGTCGGCCGAGGTCCAGCCATCGGGTCGCAGGGCGTGCGAGTTCAGGTCCCAGACCGCGCCCGAGCCGCCGCTCCATCCTCCGCCGCTGAAGGACGCGTCGAAGATTTCGTACAGCGTGCAATCGTCGGTGTCCAATGTGAGGATGTGATGGTCGGAGCCATATTCCATGTTTGGATTCGCAGGAATCGGATAGGGGCCCGCATCCGATTCGTCGGGATAGTAGAAGTCAACGGTGTAGTTGGTGACCGCCGAACCTGAGACCACGTTATAGGGGATCCCGATCGGCCCGCCGTCCCAGGTGCCGGAGCCGAAATCCATGTGGAAGGGATCGCTGCCGCCGATGCTGGCGATCCATTGCGCCGAGCGTGCGTGGACGGGAAGCGTATCCACGGGCGTGTTCCAGATGTTATCCGCGGGGAAGAGCGGACAGCCTGCCAGGCTGGGTCCCACCGCAACCGCAGGCGATGTGATCTGATAGATGACACCCGTGCTCAAATTGGCAAGATACAAGTTGCCGGCTTCGTCCTCGCCAAAGGTCGAGACGCTGTGCGGGCTGTCGAGAATCATCCGGCTGTACCAGTTGCCGTTTTCCTGTTTCAGCGCCCAGATACGCCCGGAGCAGTAGTCGCTGTAGAAATAGAAGCCTTGCAGGGCGGCGTCTGTCCCGCGGTAGACGAATCCGCCGGTGATGGAGCAACCGAGGTTGTGGCCGTACTCCGCGACGGGCGGGACGTAATCGGCAGGCGGCACACAGCCCGAGGCGGGACTGTGACAATGATTGCCCTCGAGGATGCGCCAGCCGTAGTTTTGTCCGCCCGTGCCGGAGGCGGGCTGGAAGTCCACTTCCTCCCACGAACCCTGGCCAACATCCGCGGTGTAAAGATCGTGTGTCAGGCGGTCAAACGAGAAGCGCCAGGGATTGCGCAGTCCCCAGGCCCAGATCTCGCCGCGGCGTCCGCTCATTCCGACAAACGGGTTGCTCGGCGGGATCGTGTACGGTGAGACGCCGCCTTCCACGTCGATTCTCAAAATCTTGCCAAGCAGTGTATTCGGATTCTGTCCGTTGTTGTTCGGGTCGCCGCTCCCGCCGCCGTCGCCGGTGCTGATGTAGAGATAGCCGTCATTGCCGAAAGCCAGTTGCCCGCCATTGTGATTCGTGTTGGCGTGTGCGATGGTCAGGATGATCTCTTCGCTGTTGGCGTCGGCTACGTTCGGCGTTGCAGGCGGGACGTGGAAGCGCGAGACGGTCAATGCGCCGCTGGTGTTGGTGTAGAAAACATAGAAGTAATTTTTACTGGTGTAATCGGGCGGGAAGGCCATGCTCAGGAGTCCGCGTTCGCCTGTGCAACTCAGGCGGCCGGATATGTTCAGGAAGTTCGTCGGCAGGACGCTTCCGCCCTGGACAATCTTGATCGTGCCGCATTTCTCGACGACGAACACGCGTCCGATGCCATCGCCCGCGTGGGTCACGTGGACTGGGCTGGAGAATCCGCTGGCGAATGCTGTCAGGGTCAATTCGGGCCAGATGATGCTCGGCAATGGAGTAGCCGTAAAAGTTGGGGTGCGCGTTGGGGTATTGGTACGCGTGGAAGTAGGTGTTCGCGTTCGCGTGGGAGTGCGCGTGTAGGTCGGGGTTCGTGTATTGGTTGGAGTACGCGTATAAGTCGGCGTACGCGTGGGTGTCCGCGTGCGCGTTGGGGTTCTGGAGGGAGTGAGCGTTTTGCTGGGTGTCAGTGACGGGGTAAACGTCTGTGATGGTGTGAAGGAGGGTGTGCGCGTCAGCGTGGCGGTGCGCGTGGAAGTGACGGACGGTGTGGGAGTCAACGAGGGGGTGGGTGTCTTCGACGGCAGGCGCGAGGGGACGATGGTCGCGGTGCGCGTGGGACGCTCGGCTGGCGACGCTGTGCCGCCCCGCGCGGGGATGGTCAGCGCGAGCGCCAGAAAAACGACCAAAACGAACGGAAGAACGAAACGCTTCACGTCATTCTGCCTCATGCTCATTTTAGCAAGCACTGATTGAGCCGGGGCGGGTGAAAGGTACTATTTGCCCTACAACCATAAATTGATGATGGTCGCGCCCGGCAGCATTTTCTCGCGCAACAGTTGATTCCTGTCTATGAGCGTGGCGCGGCCGGCGCCCAGTTCCTGATCCCACAGTTGGCCGCGGGTGAACACATTCGAGCCGTAGCGGGCGTCGGATTCGTGGATGCGCCCGGCCAGCGCGTATTTCTTCCAGGCCTGGCCTTCTGTGAGTACGCCTTTGTCGTCGGCGTTCACGTCGTTCGGGGGAGGCCAGCCATCGTAGCCGCCCCAGGGCTCGTCCCATTTTTTCGGATCTCCGCCGCCGGAAGGGACCGCGATGATCTCGACGCCAAGTTGCTTGAGTTGTGCATAGCAATCCGGGAACCACGAATCGGCGCAGATTAAAGTGGCAAGTCTGCCGGCGGGAGTATCGAAGGCCGGCAGACTTGCCACGGGCGCGGGCTGGGTGAAAGGTTTTTCCGATTCGGTTGGATATACTTTGTGTGTCAAGGCCGGATAGGCGCGTCCGTCGGGACCGAACACGGCCGAGACGTTGTATAAAGGCCCTTTGCCCGGGATCACCTTCCCGTCCATGACCCGAGGCGCAGGCAGGACCGTCGACGCGCCGACGAGGGTCACTTTGTATCGGCGTGCCAGATTCGAGAACGTGGAATTATATCCGTCCGCGATGGCCTGCGCGCGCGTGCGGAAGAGCGCGGCCTCCAGCCTGCCCTTCTCTTTCGAGGTGATGAAATACCAGAGAAAGGCCAAAAGGTGATCGAAGACCAGAGTCAGCATGGCGCGTTTGAGGGTTGGCGCTTTTAACGCGGACTCGCGTTCCCCGTTGAACGCCAGCCACGCGCCGATGTATTCGGGGTAGATAACAACCGTCTTCTCATTCAGCCAGCCCTTCTTTTTTGCCTCTTCGAGATAGCCGCCCAGTTTGGCTTCGAAGGCCGCGGCGGTGGCGTAATCTGTGGATAAAAGATACGGTTCGATTCCCAGCAGGTTCCCCTTGCCGCTGTCTTTTCCAAGGTCAACATATTCTTCGATGTGCAGATCCATTTGATTCTCCTTCGGCTGTTATCGGTAAAAAAAACGGCAGGATGAACTTACATTCTAGCCCAGGCCGCCACGACTCGGATGTCCTCGGGCGTGGTGCGGCAGCACCCGCCGATGATACGCGCGCCTGCTTCATACCATTTCTGCGATTCCGCGCCGTAAGCCTCGCACGAGGCGATGCCGCTCCACGTATTGGTGGCCGCGTCGTAGACTTCGCCCGAATTAGGATACACCAGAATGGGCTTGCTGGTTACGCTCTTCGCGGCGCGAATCAGCGCGGGGACGTATTTCGGCGCACTGCAATTGATGCCCACCGCGGCCACCTGCGGGAATTGATCAAGCCAGGCGACGCACTCGGTGAAGGAATCCCCTTCCGAGATGTGAACTTCGTCGCGCGCTGTGAAACTGAACCACGCGAATGTGCTTGGAAATTCGCTCAATAACTCGACCAGAGCCTGGGCTTCGAGGAAACTAGGGAGGGTCTCGCAGGCCAGGATGTCCGCGCCCGCGGCGACGAGCGCTTCCATGCGCGGACGATGGAACTGAATCAGTTCCGATTTGCCCCGTCCATACTCCCCGCGGTATTCCGAGCCGTCCGCCAGATATGCGCCATACGGTCCGACCGAGCCCGCCACAATCGGACGCGGCCGCCCGGCGCGGTTTCTCTCGTCCGCCCAGAATGCGTCGCGCGCCTGCTGTGCAAGGTCCACAGACTTTTTCATCAATTCAACCGCCTCTGCCTGATTCAAGCCGCGCCGCGCGAAGCCCTCGATGCTGGCCTGGTAACTGGCGGTGGTCGCACAGTCCGCGCCCGCCGCGAAGTAATCGTAATGGACTTGTCGTATCAGATCGGGCTGTTCGATCAATACCTTGGCCGACCAGAGCGGGTCGTTCAAGTCACAGCCGCGGCGCTCGAGTTCGGTCGCCAGCGCGCCGTCGAGAATCATCACAGGATGGGATGCGAGAATTTCCTCAATCGGATTCATGCCGCCTCTTGTTTGAGTTCGCTGCGCGTCAGGAGAACAACTGCAATCAAGATCAATGCGCCGCCGAACAGAATCACGGGATGCAGGATTTCTCCGAACACCCACGCGGCCAATAATACCGTAACCACAGGCTCCAACGTGGATAACAACGATGCATTGGTCGGACCGATTCGCTGTAAGCCAGCCAAAAAGGTCACAACGGGAATGATCGTTGCGATCAAAACGATCGCGGCCACCACGCCCCAGGCCGTTCCCGTTTGCGGGAAGTGCGCCCCACGGAGGGCGGTCAGCGCGCCGTAGACCAGCCCCGCGGAGGCAAAGATCACCGTGGACGATTGGAACGCGGAGACGCGCTTGAGCACGCCCGCGCCAATGATAATGTAGACCGAATAGATCGCCGCCGCAGTGATCGCCAGCGCGATGCCCTGCCACTGTCCGCCTTCGGGGTTGGCGGTCAACGCCGCGCCGAGGGTGGCAAGCACGAGCGCCGCAACTTTGGCGGAGTCGGGTTTCTCTTTCAGAAAGATCGTCGAGAGGACAGCCACAAACATTGGGTAGAGATATAGCAGAAGTGCAACCAATCCCGCCGAGGCAAACCGGATAGCAGTCAGATAAGAGAACGACTGCCCGACATAGCCCAGCGCGCCCATGCCGATCAATTGCGCGAGGGTTTTTCCGCGCGGCAGGGATTCGTGCCGAAAAGCAAGCAGGACGGCCATGATCACTGCGGCAATTGTAAAGCGCAGGAAGAGCAGGGTGAAGGTGTCGAGTCCGTTTTCAAAGGCGAGTCGTCCGAAGATCGCCAGTGTGCCAAACGACGCGGCAGAGACCGCGATGAGCAGGATGCCGAGGGTTCGATTCATCATGGAGTGAGCCTCGGGTACGCGGCGGGTGTCCGCGCGGGGGTCGAGTCAATTTTAGGTCGGGGGAAACAGGCTGAAAGTCCGATTGAGACCGGGAGTAGGATAGTCAGCAGTTTTGCGGAGGTTGGTGGCATCCCCCCGATTGTAGCGCAAAACAATATACTCAAACCACCCGGCAGGTGCTTCACAGACTGCGCGATCAGTTCTTTGAGAACATTCAGGTTAAAGTCCGTGATTTAGAATCTTACTACTTGAGCGGCCTCAGATGGCCGCGGCTCAAACCGAAGATCGCTCCGAGCAGGATGATGATGACTCCGGCGGCCAGCGCGTACGAGGTGATCAGACTGCCTATCTCGATTTTTGCAAGATGAAACACTGCGTAGGCAAGCCCCAGCCACGGGAGCGCCATAGTGATTCCCTGGAAGGGCTTGGTGCCCGCCCAGCCCCTGCCTGGCCCCACGAAAGCCTGAGCGTATCTTGCCTCTTTGTCGTCTTTCGTTTTGCTGTTCCGAATGACGGAGAAGTTGAACTCGTTCTCGAAGGTACAGCGGTAAATGGTTTCGATGACGTCTCTGTTCTCGAAGTAGGCGCTGTGTGCCCCTCCCGGCTCGGGGAACAGGAAACTGCCGACCTCATGATTGTCAACCCGCAGGCTGGGGTTTTTTTGATCGCCCGGGGTCTGGAGCGAACCGCTGATGATGTCGGCCTGGTCCCAGAAATTGATCCAATGCGCCCACGGACCGCCCGTCTTACTGAACGGTTCGGAGCCGATGTCGCCGCGGATTTCCTCCACCACGCGGTTGTAACGATGGTATTTGCTCCGCTGGTTTTCGAAGAAGTAATGTACCTTGTCAATGGGACTCGCCAGCGTGATGAAGTGCTGGATCTTATGCAACGGAATCTTGTCCCCGGCCGCCGGGTTGTTCGGATCCCGCGCCCGATTCTTGCGCGCCAGTTCGAGGATCGTATCGTAGGCGATGGTTGTGCCGAGGCTGTGCGCCACCACGACCACGCGTTCGCAGGCCGGATTCTTCAGAACATGGGTCAGGAACTCACTGCAATATTTCAGGATGTCTCGCCGTTTCTGGTACTTCTCTGAGGTTTCTTCGTAGGAACACCAGAAGTAAACGTCGCCCAGGTACTCCCGCAGGAAGAACGATATGCCGATGGCGGACAGAAGCAGGCCGATGGTCACAGTGATATTGGCGTAGGTTGGTTTGAGCGTGTCTTCCCCGATCCAGGTCAGGAACCAGGCTGGAAGGATTTGTGTGGTCAATTGCAGGAGCGAGGCGACTGCCAGGAACAGCACTCCCAGTACCAGACCGATGGCCAGCAAAAAGGTCACGATGATGAAGAAATTGAGCAGGTGACTCCTCGTGTAGTGCGCCCGCCATTGACGCGCGAGCCAGTCCAATCGTTCCGCATTGTCCTGGTCCTTGTGCGTCTCACCGAGGAATTTGACGAACTGGTTGCTTCCGCCTTTTGGGAAACTGCGGCGCGCCTCCCAGCCTTCGAACTTGTCGTAGGATTCGAGCAGGTTCTTCAAATCACTCTTCGTCAGGTCGCCCCGTTTCTTCAGCAGGCGCGGCCAGACTTCCAGCAGGGCGGAGCGTTTCAACCGCGCCAGGTCACGCCAGGGCGCGGTCAATGCCTTGAGCGGGATGGTGGCCTGCTTCAACACCCAGCCGAGCACTGCGTGCACCGGCACGCCTCCTGCAGTGATATTCGCCCAGTAGGCCTCGTAGAAGCGGTGTTCCCGCCGCGACCATTTCTTGTCCTGCTCGTGTTTGTAGATCAGGCTGATGTACCCCACCTCGCGCGGGAGGTCCGTGAGCGGCTTTTCCAATTGCGCGTGAATCCCCACGAGTTTCTTTTTTTCGCGGAAGGCCAGGTAATCGTGGCGATCCAGAGCGTCCACAATGCGGCTGACCTCCTCGAATCGCTTCTGGTCGCCCATGCCGTGGAAATATACCAGGGCAGTGTGAGGTGCCAGTTTCGACTTTCGGCGGGTGGTTTGCGTGGCCATACTTCCTCCTGTGCGGTACCTATTTTGCTTTTTTCAACGCGGCGTCTGCCTCATCCAAGTGTTCGTTGCGATGCAGGGCGCGAATCACCCAGCGTTTATTGTAGTTGTAGATTTCCTTGAGTAATTGTGGGGAATATGTCTCCAGCCGCTTGTCGAGCGTCTCGGCAGTCTCGATGGCGATCTGAAAGGCGTGGCGCGGCGGGACAGCCGCCCACAACGGCAGGGACAGGTCGTTCACGAAAATGTCAATCTCGGGAACGAATAATTTGCCGTCTTTTTCGGTCGTGTCCAGCACGTAGATTACGCGTCGGTCCCACCAGGCAAGATGGGCATAGACGATTCCCACCGTCCAATGTTCACCGACACGAGTCAGCATTTGCCCGTCGGTCAGGGGCGCGACGAGGGCGTGCATTCGCTCCCTGGAAACTCGGTTGAGTTCGACGTAGGATTTGTCGAGCGGCATGGGAAGTCTCCTCTCACTAACGGTAAATTGCCGTCTTTTGAATTATATGCCTCTTTTCAGAATATGCCTCCCTTTCCGCTCGGAGCATAAATGAAATCTACCAAATTCTGAAATTACATTATAATCACCCCTGATGAACCTCAACTTTCATTCTGCCTCCGCTGCTCGCCCGGCTGCAAACGCCGGGGCATTCCTCTTGTTGTCCGCCGAGCCGGTCATGGCATGACCCTTCTTTTATCTCATAAATCTCGAAATCCCGGCTCGATTTGCCGGGATTTTTCGTTCCTCCCGCCGTCTTGGTATAATACCCGCCACGCCATTATGTTCCATCGGAGTCCGAATGACCAAAAAACTGACCGGCAACCAGATCCGCCAGACCTTCATTGACTTCTTCGTCGGGCACGGACATACCGTCGTGCCCTCGATGTCCCTTGTCCCCGGCGGGGACGCCACCCTGCTGTTCACCAACTCGGGCATGGTGCAGTTCAAGGACGTCTTCCTCGGCACGGACAAACGTCCCTACACCCGCGCCGTGGACTCGCAGAAGTGTATGCGCGTGGCGGGCAAGCACAACGACCTCGACGATGTCGGCCGCGACGATACGCATCACACCTTCTTCGAGATGCTCGGTAACTGGTCCTTTGGCGATTACTACAAAAAGGAAGCCATCGCCTGGTCGTGGCAGTTGCTCACCGAGGTCTGGGGCCTGCCGAAGGACAAGATCTACGCCACTTGCTTCGAAGACGATAAGGGCAATGTCCCGCGCGATGACGAGGCCGCCGATGCCTGGCGCGCCCAGCCCGGCTTCGATCCGTCGCATGTGCTGTTCTTTGGCCGCAAGGATAATTTCTGGCAGATGGCGGAAACGGGCCCCTGCGGCCCGTGTTCGGAAATTCATTTGGATCGCGGTGAAGAATTCGACAACCTGCGCGATGTCCCGCATAAGTGCGGCGTGAACGGCGAGTGCACGCGTTTCCTCGAACTGTGGAACAACGTCTTCATCCAATACAATCTCTTCGACGATGGCCGTCTCGAGCCGCTTCCCGCCAAACACGTGGACACGGGCATGGGGTTCGAGCGCATTGTCTCTGTTTTGCAGGGCGTGGACTCCAACTACAAGACCGACCTCTTCA
>DAOTXP010000106.1:0-3542 GCA_034435275.1 Anaerolineales bacterium
GGCGGGCAACAGCAGCGCGCCTTCCTCGCCCGCGCTCTGGCGCAGGAGCCGCACATCCTGTTGATGGACGAACCGTTCAGCAGTGTGGATGTGACGACTCAGGAAGCGACTTTGTCACTGCTGGATTATTTGCGCGACAAACAGGTCACGGCCATGATCTCCACGCACGATTTAAATCTGGCCGCGTCGCGTTTCGACTACGTGCTGTTGCTGAATCGACGGCTGATCGCTTTTGGAAAGCCCGCCGAGGTGCTGGCGCTGGAAAGCCTTTCGCGTGCCTTTGGCAGTTCGCTGTTGATCATGGAAAACGGAGCGATGCTGGTGGACGAGTGTTGTCCGCCGGAAGAAGAACACCATCATCCTGAGACGAAATGACCTGGCTTTTACAACCCCTCACGTATGAGTTCATGCAACGCGGCCTCCTGGCCTCCGTCATCGTCGGGGTGCTGTGCGCGGTGATGGGCACGTACGTCGTCCTGCGCGGCATGGCCTTCCTCGGCGACGCCCTGGCGCACGCCATCCTGCCCGGCGTGGCCATCGCCTACATCCTGCGCGGTGACCTGTTGGTCGGCGCGGGCATCGCGGCGGTCATTGTGGCGTTGAGCATCGGCCTGTTTTCCAAACAGGGGACGATCCGCGAGGACACCGCCATCGGCATCCTGTTCGCGGCCGCGCTGTCGCTGGGCGTGGCGTTGATCAGTTCGATGCAGACCT
Source organism: Anaerolineales bacterium (assembly GCA_034435275.1). Classification (GTDB taxonomy): domain Bacteria; phylum Chloroflexota; class Anaerolineae; order Anaerolineales; family Villigracilaceae; genus JBFMCC01. The sequence continues at coordinate 715 of DAOTXP010000106.1, forward strand.
ACGCCGTAGACCTTTCGCACATCCTGTTCGGGGACGTGCTCGGCGTCAGCCCCTCGGACCTGCGGCTGATCGGCGGACTCAGCCTCGCCATCCTGCTGACCGTGGGATTGTTCTACAAGCAGTTCCTGGTCATCTCCTTCGACCCGGTCTTGGCCGCGACCCTGCGCCTGCCGGCCGAACTGTTGCGGAATCTCATGCTCATCCTGCTCGCATTGACCGTGGTCGTCTCATTACAAACGGTCGGGGTCGGGCTGGCCGCGGCCATGCTGGTCACGCCTGCCGCGACGGCCTACCTACTCACGCGCCGCCTGTGGCCGATGATGCTGGTCTCCGCGCTGATCGGCGCGCTTTCATCGGTGATTGGTCTTTATGTTAGTTATTACTGGAATATCGTCTCAGGCTCGGCCATTGTGCTAACCGCGACCGCGTTCTTTCTGCTGGCTTTTCTCTGGAAGCGGTTGAGGCCGTAGCGTAGCGCAATGCTCACCTGCAAGGCTCAATGCGCCGTCCTCGGCGCACATTTGACAAATGACCTTTGATTCCATTCACGATCCCACCCACCTGTACTTCATAACTGCTACAATCTGTGGCTGGAAACATTTATTTGCGAATCGCACATATTTCCAAATAATTCTTGACTCACTCGTGTGGTTAAGAGCATAAAGGAGAATGCAACTCTTTGCCTTTGTTATAATGCCCTCTCATCTTCACTTTATTGCGAAACCGATAGACCGGGAAATTGGAAAGTTGCTCGATAATTTCGGATCTTTTACCGCCCATGCAATCTTGCACCAACTTCGTAAAGACAAAGAGAAAGCCTTGATTGCATTCTTTCACGCACAGCGCCGTGATCGTCGCCATCAACATAGCATCTGGCAGGACATTCAGGCAAAGAATATCTTTTCGCGGGAATTCCTGATTCAAAAGATCGACTACATTCATCAAAATCCTGTTGACAAGGAATGGAATTTGGTTGAAGATAGGGCGAACTATCAATATTCCAGCGTTTGCTTTTATGACAAAGATATCCAGCCAATCATTGCAATCGATGATGTCCGAGACTATTTATGAAACCCGCCGCCGAGGACGGCGGCGGGAGCGCGGTCTCAAAGTCTGTTTTCTTTTCGTTTTACTCCTCACCTCCTGCACCTCTTTTTCACCCCAGCCAACCGCGACACCCTCGCCGATTCCTGCCTCTCCAACTGCGACAATCGCACCTCTCCCAACCGAAACGCCAACCCTCGCGCCGACTCCGATACCCGCGCCGACGCGTCCGCAATATCAGATTGACTTGCAATTCAACTACACCAACAAGACCGCGCTGGTGAAGGAAATCATCACCTACACCAACCAGAGCGCGGACACGTTGACGAGTCTCGTGCTGGCCGTCGAACCGACGTGCACGCGTAGTTTCACGCTCAACAGACTCCTGCTCAATGGACAGCCCGCTAACTACATCTTCGACTCCCAGAACGCGCAGGCGTTCATTCGTCACAGGCTGGAGGTGACACTTCCACAGCCGCTCCCGCCCGGCGGACGGGTCACGCTTCAGATTGACTTCGGCCTCATCCTGCCCACCGTCGCCAACTTCACGAACGAGAACGACCTGTGTTCACAGATCTACGGTTACGCCGGAGGGCAGGTCAACCTCGTGGACTGGTATCCTTTCATCGTTCCGTACGCCGCGGGCAAGGGATGGATTCTGCACAACCCCTGGTTCTACGGCGAGCATCTCACCTACGAAGCCGCGGACTTCGACGTGAGCGTCATGTTCACAGACGGGTCGAGTCCGGTCATCGCCTCCAGCGGGGAAGAGGTCGCGTCCACAACGGAGACCAATCGTCGATTCAGGCTCGAAGCGGGACGGTCATTTGTTCTCTCGTTCAGCACCGATTACGAGGTCGCGACCACGACCGTCGGTGATGTCACCCTCTACAGTTACTATTTGCCAAATTATTCCGTACCTGCTCGTGCCGTTCTGGAGGCCACCGCGCAGTCGTTCCAGATTTACAGCCAGCGCTTCGGGCCGTATCCGCACAAGACGCTCAGCGTGGTGCAGGGCAACTTCGACGACGGCATGGAATTCTCTGCGCTCTACTTTCACAGCAAAGGCATTTACAACAATTACGATGGCACGCTGACGAATCATCTCACCGCAGTGTCCGTGCACGAGACCGCACATCAGTGGTGGTTCGAACAGGTCGCCAACGATCAGGCCTTCGAGCCGTGGCTGGATGAGTCGCTCGCCACGTACAGTGAGATCGTCTATTACGAAACGGTCCAGCCCGAGGCGCTCACCAGTTGGTGGTGGACGTATCGTTTCGATCCGTACAAGCCGCAGAACCTGGTGGACACGTGCATCTACGAGGGCGAGGGCCAGCGCCCCTACTGGAACAAGGTTTACCTCAACGGCGCGCACTTTTTGCAAGACCTGCGCGTCCGCATGGGCGACGAGGCCTTCTTCGCATTCCTTCAGGATTACCTCGCCCAGATGCGCGGGAAGATCGCCGCATCCGAAGATTTCTTCCGCATCCTGCGAACGCATACGTCGGCCGATCTCTCCGACCTCATCGCACAATATTTCCAGAATCCCCACTAACATGCCAAAAGTCAAAAGTCGAACATCGCGGGTATTACGCAATATCGCGAAGCATCCCCGTGGGACGCAATACGCAATATTCATCCTTCATCTTTCAGCCTTCATCCTTTCCGCGTGGGGGACTCCCGCGCCCGCGACTCTCACGCCGCCCTTTTCGGCTCCGTTTGTGTTGGGGACGCGCGACCCAAGCACGCCTCCGACTCCGACCTTAACTGTCACTGCTACCGAG
>DAOTXP010000107.1:0-5229 GCA_034435275.1 Anaerolineales bacterium
GAAGGACGTGCAGATTCCGCCCGGGACGAAGATCGGACCCTAGGCCTGCCTTGCCGGTCTGTAAACTTCCGCGCTTGACAAGCGTTGTGCGCAGGGTTACACTAACAACTGTGTCTGGGGAGTAGCCGCCTGCCTCCTTTTGTAAGCGGCAGGACGAGTTGTCGTCAAGACATGGCCATATGCCATCGGCAACCCGAAGCGCTGTTGGACGCGTTTGGCGAGACCATCACGGAGGCGTGGTGGTCTCGCTTTTAATTTGCAGATTGCCACCCTCCAACCAAGTAACGCAGGAGACAAGTGGAATGAATTACGAAGACGAAAACATGGAACAGCCGAATTGGTATTCGTTTAAAGTCGAGGATGTACTCACGCGTTTTGCGACGACTATGGATGGTCTATCCTCCGCCGAAGCGACGCGCAGGCTGGCCCAATATGGCCCGAATGAACTGCAAGCCGCGCACCACGTCTCGCCGTGGGAAATCCTCTTTGAACAGTTCAAGAACGTATTGATCATCATCCTGTTGATTGCCACTGCGCTTTCGGCGTTTCTCGGTGAGGGGATAGACGCAATTGCAATCGCGATCATTGTGTTGTTCGCGGTTGGGCTGGGATTTATACAGGAGTATCGGGCAGAACGTGCCATTGAGGCCTTGCGGCAGATGGCGGCGCCGACCGCCTCAGTGTTGCGGGATGGGGAGGAGGAAGACATCCCAGCCCGAGAGGTTGTGCCTGGGGATGTGGTCTTATTACATGCCGGCGACAAAATCCCTGCAGACGGGCGTTTGATCGAAGCAATCAATTTACAGGTCGAGGAAGCTGCGCTCACAGGTGAGTCTGTCGCCGTGGAGAAACACACTGCGCCTCTCGATAATGGCGGCCTCGCTTTGGGTGACCGGAAAAACATGGTTTACGGCGGCACGGCGGCTACTTATGGACGTGGCAGGGTGGTCGTCACGGCCACCGGTATCCATACTGAATTCGGCAAGATCGCGCAATTGTTACAGACCGTGGAAAGCGGCAGAACGCCCTTACAGGAAAACTTGGACAAGGTTGGACATATGCTGGCACGCGCCGCTTTTATTATTGTGGCCATTATCGTCGGCCTAGGTCTGCTCCGCGGCCAGCCTTTCGTCGAAATGATCATCTTTGGCATTGCACTTGCAGTGGCGGTTGTCCCTGAAGCATTGCCTGCGGTTGTTACCATCTCGCTTGCCATCGGCGTACAACGCATGGTCAAGCGCAATGCGCTTGTGCGCCGTCTTCCCGCGGTGGAGACACTCGGCAGCACATCCGTCATATGTTCCGATAAAACCGGCACGTTGACCAAAGACGAAATGACAGTGCGGAAGATCTTTGTAAACGGAGACATGTTCGAGGTTTCCGGTGCGGGCTACGAGCCGCACGGACAGTTTTCCATCAACGGCGCTGTTGTACAACCTTCGGATTTGCTGAAGCAATTATTGCTCGGAGTGGTTCTGGCCTCCGACGCGCACATTGTTCATGGGGAAGTGGATAGACGATGGCACGTTAAAGGTGATCCTACAGAAGGGGCGCTGATCGTGGCCGCCGCCAAGGCAGGGTTAAAGAAACTCGACCTTGACAAACGATATCCGCGCATCAACGAAATCCCGTTCACTTCCGAGACCAAACGCATGACCACGCTTCACAAAGTAGACGGCCGGGTCATCGCCTACTCCAAAGGCGCGCCGGAGATTATCGTCGACTCGTGCACACGGCACATGACTGTCAATGGTGAGACCGCGCTCGATGCTGCCGGCAAGGAACAAATCCTTCGCGTTGCACAGGACATGGCAAGTGACGCATTGCGCGTGCTGGCCGTTTCCACCCGCGCAGGCGCCAGTATCGAGAATGCGGAGCGCGAAATGACGTTCCTGGGTTTGCTGGGTATGATCGATCCTCCCCGCCCGGAAGCGAGTGAAGCCATCCAGACCTGCGAACGGGCCGGTATCAAGGTAGTGATGATTACGGGTGATCATCCCCTCACTGCGCAGGCGGTGGCGCGTGAACTGAACTTGCTTAAATCCGGGCGCGTGGTAACGGGATCTCAATTAGAAGCGATGAGCGATGATACTTTCGAGCAACAGGTGGATGACATCGAAGTCTATGCGCGGGTATCCCCCGCCCACAAACTGCGTGTGGTGACGGCCCTGCAAAAGATGGGACACATCGTCGCAATGACCGGCGACGGCGTGAACGATGCTCCTGCTCTCAAGAAAGCCGACATCGGCATCGCCATGGGCATCACCGGCACCGACGTAACCAAAGAGGCCGCCGCCATGACGCTCACCGACGACAACTTCGCCTCCATCGTTGCGGCTGTGGAGGAGGGGCGCGGCATCTTCGGCAATATCAAGAAATACTTGATGTACCTGCTTTCCTCCAACATTGGGGAGATTCTGCTGATGGCCGCGGCCACTTTGTTCGGAATGCCGCTTCCGCTTGCAACCGTCCAAATCCTCTACATCAACCTTGCCACTGACGGCCTGCCTGCGCTGGCACTCTCTGTGGATCCGCCTGAACGTGACCTCATGTACCGCTCGCCTCGCAACCCTCGCATCGGCATTTTTACGAGACCGGTTGTGATTCTTATGGTGATTGGCGGGATCTGGCTCGCGCTTGTTAACCTGGCCCTGTTCACTTGGGCGTTGAGCACGGGTCGCAGTGCCGAGGAGGCGCGCACAATGACGTTCGTCTCCGTTGTGCTGTTCGAGTTCTTCAAGGCCTACAACTTCCGTTCCGATCGGAATTCCGTCTTCCAAAAACCTTTTGCTAACAAATGGCTGAACTTGGCAATTGTCTGGGAACTGATCTTGTTGAACCTGATTGTCTACCTGCCGTTCTTGCATGAGCCTTTTGGAACCTTCAGCCTGCCGCTGGTGGATTGGTTGATCGTGATCGCACTGGCGGTCACGGTTATACCTGTGCTCGAACTGGCGAAATGGATGGAGCGTCGCGGCTGGTTTGGAAAGTTGTCTTGACCCTTCCTCCAAAAACAATACGAACAGGGGCAGGCTTAAGCCTGCCCTTGGAATTCGGGGGAATTTTTAAGGGACAGGCGCCGAATTTGGACTTAAAATATCTGAATTCCAAAGGAGGCACCATGTCCGTAAAAACCGTGTCGCAAAAATGCCAGCAAGTGATCGAGAAATACAACCTGCTCCGCCATCCTTTCTATGTGGCCTGGAGCGAGGGCCGTCTGCCGGTGGCGGCCCTGCGCGATTACGCCCGCGAGTATGGCGCGTTCATCCGCCATATCGGCGAGGGTTGGGCCAGGGTCGGCGAGGCGAAAATCGCCAAAGTGGAGGAAGGTCACGCCACGGTATGGCAGCGTACCTTCGCCGCCAGCCTTGACACCTCGATTGCCGAGCCTGAGATGCAGGGAGTGGCCGACCTGGTGGATACCTCGCGCCGCCTCTTCGCCGACGAGACGACCGCCCTCGGCGCGCTCTACGCCTTCGAGTCCCAGCAGCCGCATACGGCGCAGAGCAAACTCAAAGGCCTGCGCGAACAGTACAGCCAGTTGCCCGAAAAAATCGGCGAGTATTTCCGTCTGCACGAGACCGACTTTGCCGAGCCTGCTCTGCTGGCCTCGAAAATGGACGCGCTGGACGAGACCCGCGGCGCGCAGGTGGTGGATGCCTGTGAACAGACCGCGGCCGCACTGTACAACGCGCTGACAGCCATCTACGAGCCCTACGCGGCCGAAGTGGCGATGTAACCCGTAGGGGCAGGTATGTGACCTGCCCCTACGCTTTTAATGTGAACGTCTTTCGATGGATGGGGGAATAACCCAGCCGCTTCAACGCGGACCGATGGGCCTGCGTGCCATACCCCTTGTGTGCTCCCAGCCCGTAGCCGCGATATTGCGCATCCAGTTCGCACATCAACGCGTCGCGGGCCGTCTTGGCGAGCACGGACGCGGCCGCGATGGACAGCGATTTCTGGTCGCCTTTGACGAGGGCGGTCTGGGGAATATCCAGTTCGGGGAACTCAAGGCGGAAATCAGTGAGAAGATAATCGGGTTTCAACGATTCGAGTGCGCGCAGGCCTGCCAGCCGCGTGGCGTGGACGATGCCGAGAGAATCTATCTCCTCCGCAGAGGCGAATCCCACAGCCCAGCCCAGCGCGGACTCTTTGATGCGCGGGGCGAGCCTCTCCCGCGCGGGCGGAGTCAATTGCTTGGAATCGCGCACCCCGGCCAAGGTCCGCGCGAGATGCGGATCGTCCGCCGGCAGGATGACGGCCGCGACGCACACCGGCCCGGCCAGCGCGCCGCGCCCGGCTTCGTCCAGCCCGGCCACGCGCACCGGTCCGTTTTGCCAGAGTCGTTTTTCGAATCGCAGGTCAGGGTTTGAGATCATACAGGCCGCGGCGCGCGTTGCGGCGAATGAGCAGCAGGTCGAGGAACATGCGCAGGGAATCGCGCAGGATGCTGACCTTGCTCTCGCCGTTGTAATACCAGTGGATGGGAATTTCTTTTACCCTCAGCCCACGGCGATGGGCGAGGAACAGGATTTCCACGTCGAACGACCAGCCCATCAGCGTTTGCGATTCGAAGAGTTGGCGGGCGGCCTGGGCGCGGAAACACTTGAAGCCGCATTGTGTGTCCTGGATTTTGGGAAGCACCAGCCAGCGGATGAGGGTATTGAAGACGCGTCCGGTGAAGTGACGGTAGGCAGGTTCGTTGTGGCGTACCGCGCCGGGTGCCTCGCGCGAGGCGATGGCGATGTCGAAATCGGTCAGCGCGGGCGGCAGGAATTTGACGACCTCCTCCACCGGCATCGAAAGGTCGGCGTCGCACAGGAAGAGATATTCGCCGCGCGCCTCATTCACGCCGCGCCGTGCGGCCAGTCCCTTGCCGTTGTACGGTTCCTGGAAGACTCGCAGGCTTGGATTTTGTTCTGCAAAGGTGCGCGCCGCGGCGAGCGTCCCATCGGTGCTTCCGTTTTCCACCACGAGTACCTCGCTCTGGTAGGGCTGGTTTTTAAGAAAATTAAAGACCTGCTCCAGCGTGCGGGGCAGGCGGTTTTCTTCATTGTATGCCGGTATGATGACGGAGAGAAAAGGGGGATTCAAGGAAGGGGTTGGAAAACGAAGAGGTAGCCAATGGACGCGCCCAGCAGGCACAACCAGCAGGCGAAGATGCCGATCAGGATGAGGAGTTGCGGGAGGGTCATTCCAGCCACGCGGCGGGACTTTGGCCTTGGC
>DAOTXP010000108.1:0-8143 GCA_034435275.1 Anaerolineales bacterium
CCGCAGAACGATGAATCGAGCATGACGGCGGACAGCGCCTTCAACTCGTCCACGTCTCCCGCGTGACCTTGAGCGGCCGCGAGACGATTGAGAATTTCCAGCGAGCGCCACGTCCCGACGCGGCAGGGCGTACATTTTCCGCAACTCTCGGCCGCGAAGAAGTGGAGCAACTCACGCAGGAACGCCACAGGCGAGACGCTCTGATCCGCGATTAGGAACGCGCCCGCGCCGAGGGAGATTCCCTTTTGCGACGACGCGTAATCCAGTGGCACATCCAGCAGGGATTTGTCCACGATCGTCCCTGCCGCGCCGCCGCACAATGCAAACTGGAACTTTGACCCTTCGGCCATGCCGCCGCCCATCTTGATGATCTGGCGCAGTGTCAACCCGAACGGCGCTTCGAACAGCCCAGGGTTTTTGACGTGACCGAGTACCATGTAAATTTTCGTTCCGCCCACGGCATAGCCCGTCAGCGACTTCCACCAGTCTGCGCCGTGTTTCAAAATATGCGGCACGGCGCAGAACGATTCCACATTGTTGACCGCGGTCGGCTGGCCGCGGAATCCGTACTGCGGCGGGAACGGCGGCCTCAGCCTCGGTTCGCCGCGCTTGCCTTCGAGCGACTCGATCAGCGCCGTTTCCTCTCCGCAAATGTACGCGCCCGCGCCGCGATGGACGTGAATGCGGAACGAGAATCCGCTTCCCAAAATATTTTCGCCCAACAAGTTTTTTTCCTCGGCTTGACGGATGGCGTTTTCCAGCCGCCGCGCCTGCGATTCGTATTCTCCCCGAATATAAATCCACGCTTCGGACGCGCCGCAGGCGTAGCCGCCAATCGTGATCCCCTCAAGTAGTTGATGCGGATTCGTGTCCATCAACACGCGGTCTTTGAAGATGAGCGGCTCACTTTCGTCCGCGTTGCAGACGATGTAGCGCGGCGTCCGTTTTTCCGCGGCGACGAATTTCCATTTGCGTCCCACGGGGAAGCCTGCGCCGCCGCGTCCCTGTAACCCGCTGGCTTCGACGACCGCGATCACTTCCTCGGGCGTTTTCTGCAGGGCGGAATGAATTCCGTCGTACACGCCATGCGCCAGCGCGTCGTCAATCGAATCGGGATCGATCTTGCCGATGAGCGCGGTCATCACGCGCAGTTCACCGCGTCGAGGCTTGGAGTAATCTGTCGGGTGGCCGCGCCAGCCGCGGGTCACGCGTGAGGCGTCGCGCGGGGAGGCGGGTCCCGCCTGTTCGTCGTCCACCAACACGGCGGGGGCGCGGTCGCAGAGTCCGAGGCAGGAGGTCCGCTCGACGGTGTAGTCGTCCCCAACTTTTTTCTGCCACTCCGCGACTGGCGACTGATCACTGATTACTGATGACTGACCACTGGCTCTTTTCAGCCAGCAGACAGGCCCGTCACAGATACGCAAAACTTTTTTGCGTTCCTCGAGCGAGAGCATGGAGTAGAAGGTGGCGATGCCATAGGCGCGGTGCGCGGGGAGGCCGAGGGCGCGGGCGGTGTCGGTGATGGCCCGGCGCGAAAGGCCGCCGTGCTCCGCCTGGATGTCGTTCAAGACTTCGAGGACGGCTTCGGGATTGTTCCCATGCTCGGCGGCGAGTTCCAACACTTCGGGTTGGATGGGTTGGTATTTGATCTTTTTGTTGGTCATGGTACCTCGTTGGTATCGCAAAATGAATTTTGCGGTACAAGATTCGTGTACCGATAAGGGTTTCTTCTATTATCTCTTGTCTGGAAATTCCCCGTTAGTGATTTTCTTCCTGTCTTGAGAGTGCGTCGTCTAATCTATTTCTTTCTCACGAAGTCTGTTCAACGGAAGTCAAAATTCGCTCAGGATGCGCGTACAAATTGAATCGATTCCGCCGCGCGTAGCCGATCAATGTGACGCCGTACCGCTCCGCCATCTCGATTGAGAGCGAACTGGGCGAGGTGCGCGAGATCAGGATCGGCGCGCCCATACGCGCCGCCTTCTGCAGCATCTCCGAACTGATACGCCCGGTTGTGATCAGGATGCGCGTCTCGGGCCAGATGTTCTTCATCAGGCACAGACCCGCGATCTTGTCGAGCGTGTTGTGGCGGCCAATGTCTTCGGCGGAGAGCAGGATGCGCTCGCCGTCGGTCAACGCGGAGGTGTGGACTCCGCCCGTCTCGCGATACAAGTCTTGCGCGTCGAAAAGCATCTCCACTAGGCGCCCAATCGCCTGCGGCTGGACCCTGGGCCGGCCGCCGTCAAACGAGACGTCCGGGCGCGCCAGCGCGTCCACCGCGGTGACCCCGCCTGTGCATCCCGACGTGCGCCGCCAGGAGGCAGGTTGTTGCGCGTCGTGGTTCAGCCACACGTCCACGTTGTCGCCGTGCTCGCAGACGCGCACGTCGGACACCTCGTCCATGCTTTCGATGATTCCCTCATTGAAAAGGAATCCGACTGCCATCGCCTCCAGGTCCACGGGCGTGCACATGAACGTGATCCACGCCTGGCCATTGACGGTCAGCGAAACGGGTGTCTCGACGATGGTCTCGGCGTCGAAGGATTTCCATTTTTGGAATTCGTAGCGTTCGTAATGGATTGATTTTTGTGGGGTGACCATAGTTGCTCCAACCGGTAAGTTTTCGGTTATATCTTATCCCAAATTTTAATTTGACATCACCCGCTTTCCATAATTTCGGGTTTTCCATGGATCGGTCCTTTGTCCTTCTCGGAATTGCGATGGGCCTTGCAAAATGGACCAGGATCGGCGAGGAACGCGCCGAGGCAGGACTCGGTGCAGAGATAGATGGTACGCCCTCGATATTCGGCGTGCGGGAAGCAGGTGGGGTCAGTGTCGTAGAAAAGGCGTCCGCATAAGGTGGCGAAACGCGGCTTGTGAGTGGTCATGCGCGCAACTCTGCAATCAGCACTTCGAACGCGCCGAGCGCCAGACTGGTCAGCCCCTCGTCGGTTTTACTGCGCCCCGAGGAAGAGAATAATATCCGCGCGGTTTTGAAGCCTTTGACCCTGAGTCTCAGGTCGTGGTGCTTCTCGGAATAGTTCAGCGCGACGAGCACGGTTTGACCGCGCTTTGCCTGCGCTGCTTCGGGGCTCCCAGGGCGAAGGATGCGTAAGAATGCGAAGTATTCTTTTGAGCGGACAGCCAGCGGCGCGTACTCGCCTTCGATCAGCGCGGGCGTGGACTTGCGGACGCGGATAAGCCGCTTGTAATAATTGAGCAGGGAGGCAGGATTATCCTGCTGACCCCTGACGTTGATGCCTTCGGCATGATTTGGATTGACAGGCAGCCACGTTTCCACGCCGGAGGGGGAGAAGCCGCCGTTGACCGTACTGTCCCATTGCATGGGCGTGCGGTTCTTGTCGCGCGTCATGGCGGCGGCGCGGAGGGCGGCCTCGGCGGGTTCGATTTTCAGGTCGTTGACGAGAGCATCGTAGTACCAGGTAGCCATGGTATCGCGCAGTTGGGACGGGCTGGTGATGATGAGGTCGGTCATGCCGATCTCTTCGCCATTATAAAGAAAAGGTGTACCTTTGAGTGTAAGCACCAGCGCAGCGTTGAGGCGCGCCAATTCCGCATCATGGACCTTGTCTCCGAAGCGGGTGTGGACGCGTGATGAGTCATGGTTGCCGAGCGTGTTGCAGGGCCAGCCTTTAACGGGAAGCGACTCGAGTTGAGTCAAACGCTCTTTTTGATTGCGGCGGATATGGGTCGGCGTGATGCGTTCGGTTCGCATCAGCGGAAAGTTGAAGACGAGATGCAGTTCGTCGCCGCCGTCTCCCATGTAGGCAATGTTATCGTCCTCACCGACCAACATGCGGTCGCCGTCGTATTCATCGAGGATGGCGCGCAGTTCCTTCATCAGTTCGTGCAGACCGGGGCCGCCCCACTGATACTTGAACATGTCGTGCCAGTATTTGTTTTTGCGCCTGACCTCCGCGGGGGTTTTGGCAATCTCGGAGAAGCGGCGCAGTTCGGCCAGATTCATTGGGACGTTGTGCGGCGTGAGATTGGGATCCTCGAAGATGGTACCGAGCGCGTCGAGGCGGAAGCCGTCCACGCCGAGGCCGAGCCAGAAGCGCACCGCGTCCCACATGGCCTGCTTGACTTGAGGGTTGCGCCAGTTGAGGTCGGGCTGCTGTTTCATGAAGTAGTGATAGTAATACTGGCCGCGTTCGGGGACGTATGTCCAGGCGGGGCCGTCGAAGCAGGATTGCCAGTTGTTGGGGGCTCCCACCTCACCCCCAACCCCTCCCCTAAAAGGGGAGGGGAGAGGGTCCACCCACACATACCAATCGGCTTTGGGGTTGTCGCGGCTGGATTTGGACTCGAGGAACCAGGGATGTTCGTCGGAGGTGTGATTCAGAACAAGGTCCAGGATGACGCGCAGGCCGCGCTTGTGTGACTCGCTGAGAAATAGATTGAAGTCCTCCAGCGTGCCGTATTCGGGCGCGACGTTGCAATAGTCCGAGATGTCGTACCCCCAGTCCCAGTTGGGGGAGGGGAAATGCGGCGAGAGCCAGAGTGCATCCACGCCGAGGGCTTTGAGGTAATCGAGTTTTTCGAGGATGCCTTTGAAGTCGCCGATGCCGTCGCCGTTGCCGTCGGCGAAGGAGCGCGGGTAGATTTGATAGAAGACGGCGGTCTGCCACCATTGGCGTTTTAACATGGTTGAAATTAATTCCTGAATTCAGTAAAATGCTCGTGGAGGTTCCGATGCGCAGAATTCTGGTCGCCCTGTTTGTGCTGGTCGTGCTGGCGCTCAACTGGGCCGCGTTGCACGATATTATAAAGGGAGAACCGAATCCGTGGATGGAGTGGACGATCGTGATTGCCAGTCTCATGCTCCTGCTTGTCACGGTGGTCAGGAGATATTTGCCTCAGAAAAGATAATCGAAACGAAAAAGTCCCTTCACAAGGGACTTTTCATTGTTCACGCAGGCGTTATCAATCGGGCAGGCGAATCGCTAGAAAGAGGCAATTGCCTGCTTGTAATCCTGGTGGATCTCCAGCAACATGTCCATTCCCGCCAGGCGAAGCACTTCGGCGACGTTGCGATTGGGTTTGAGCAGTTTGACGTGCGGGGATTTGAACGACCCATCGGCGATGCCCTTGCTCATGGCCTTATCGTTTTCGGCTGACGTTTTGAGCATCAGGATCATATCGTTCAGGGCACGGATGCCGGCGCTGCTGACGTACGGCGCTTCGCTCAAGTCGAGCAGGAGGTTCTTCATCCCGCCCTCGAAGGCCTGGCGCGCCTGTGCTTCCAGTTGCTGGTAGGTGGCTGAGTCGACATTGCCCTTGACCTTGAAAACCGTGACGGGCACTCTTCCCTGTTCTTGGGAGACCAGAATTTCCATACCGCTCACTCCTCTCAAGGCGATGCGAGAATCGAACCAATAAGGATATTGTATATCTGAATGGGGGACATTTCAAGCCCCATTTTCTCGCGGCGGAAGGGACAGCCGTCCAACCACCTTCACACAATCGTGCTTGAAGACCTCCTCTCTGTGAGGTGCTTCGGGAAATTCATCGGTCAAATCCTGACCCGCGAAATGCTGGCCCTCATGGAGGCCTGTCCGCCACTTCGGGCAATCGGTCACGTCGTAGACGATTCCGCCGCGGGCGATCCACATGCGCCCGCCGCGGTCGCCTGTGTTCTGTCGCAGTTCACGTTCCGTGATGACGCGGTCGGGGATGGACATTCGTCCGCAATCATTGGAGCGTGAACAGCCTGTCGAAGCCGCCGATCACGAATATTTCCCGTATCGAATCCGTACAATGGATGAGCCTCACGGGTTTTCCGTCCGCGTTGGCTTTGGACTGGAGCGTCAACAGCGCCCTGATGACGGACGAGTCCATGAAGGTCACGTTGGCCAGGTCCACCTGGATTTCCTTTGCGCGGCTGGAAGCCAGCGCCTCGTCAATCGCCGTGCGGATGTCACCCTGTTTGGAAAAATCCAGGTCCCCTGCCAGAACGACGCGGACAACATCCCCTTTGGTCACAACTGTTGCGGACATGGCTCGCTCCTTGACGACAAAGCAGACGGGAAACCGAATCGTGTCTGCATTATAAAGAGAAATGTCCCCATTGACCGGGGAGTTTTTACGGCTGGCGGGCTACTTTTTCGGCGATCTGTATTCCAGAAAATCGGCTTTCGGGTAATACTTCTCGCCCACCTCGAAGATGCCCGTATCGGGATTTTGCTGGTTCCCTCCCAGCACCTTGATGTGAGTCTCGGTCTCTTCGAGATAGAATCCGACATGGCCGAATTTCTTCTCGCGCTGGAAGACGACAATACAACCCTTGTAGGGTTCGTCAATGTGTTCGCCCCATCCCTGCCAGGAGCGCGCTAACGCATTCTTAGTACCTTCGATGCCTGCCTGTTGCATGACCCAGTTGACAAAGGCTGAGCACCACGGCGTCTCGTCCTTCGAGCGGACCGCCGCGCTCAGGTTGGTCGTCGTGTTGAGGTACTCGACCACGCGCGGATTGTTGTCTGCGCCTGGAAATTCCTTCACCCCCAGTTCTCTGTGCGCGATCCCCATCCAGGGCGGCTCTGCCTTTTCCAGGCAGCGTTTGTACAGCCAGCCTTTTCGGCCTTTGTAGGTTGTCTTGACCCAGGTGCCTTGCTCGTTTTCACCGGTCTTTTCGAGGATCTCCCCGCGCGGCACGTAATCCCAAATTTTGGAATGGACCACAGGTGATTCGCGTAGCGGTAGTTGCTTGGATTTTACGCGGAAGAATTCCCGGGGCGTGGACATGGCATCACCTCTTACGTTCCAGTATACAGGAGAATTTCACGAATCCCAATTTCTTCTTTTTCCCTCGCACCGTTTATAATTGCCCTCGCCCGACCAAAGACGATCATCTGACTCAAAGACCACGAGACCCCATGACCACCCCCCTCATTGAATGTATCCCCAATTTCTCCGAAGCGCGGCGGCCCGAAGTGATAGACCGTATCGCCGCCGCCATCCAATCGGTCGGCGAGGTCAAACTCCTCGACCGCTCCTCCGACCTCGACCACAACCGCACCGTCCTGACCTTTGCAGGCTCGCCTGCGGGCGTGGAGGAGGCCGCCTTCCGCGCCATCCAGACCGCCGCCGAATTGATTGACCTCGACCAGCACACGGGCGAACATCCGCGCATCGGCGCGACGGACGTGTGTCCCTTCGTGCCGCTCGCCAACGCGACGATGGACGACTGCGTCGCCATCGCGCGTCGGCTGGGGGAGCGCGTCGGTAACGAACTCGGCATCCCGGTCTATTTGTACGAAGCGGCGGCGGCGCGTCCCGAACGCGTCAATCTCGAAAACATCCGCAAGGGTCAGTACGAAGCACTCAAATCCGAGATCGAAACGAATCCGGAGCGCAAGCCCGATTTCGGTCCGAGCAAACTTCCGAAGGCGGGCGCCACCGTCATCGGCGCGCGCAATTTCCTCATCGCCTTCAACGTGTATCTCACCACCGACGACGTGAGCGTCGCCAAAAAGATCGCCAAAGTCATCCGCCATTCGTCGGGCGGCTATCGTTACCTCAAGGCGCTTGGCCTGCTTGTCGAGGGCCGCGCCCAGGTCTCGATAAACTTCACCAACTTTCACGAGACGCCCCTGCACCGCGTCATCGAAACCATCAGGCGCGAGGCCGCGCGCTACGGCGTTGCGATTCATCACAGCGAACTCGTCGGCCTGATCCCGCAGGAGGCGCTGGTGGACGCGGCGGTCTGGTACACCCAATTGGACGGATTCGACAAAGGACAGATTCTCGAATCCAGGCTTTATTCCACATCTCCCGCCGCCGCATCGGACTCCCCTCGGCCTGCCTCCTTTATCGAAGAATTATCCTCGCCGACGCCGACTCCCGGGGGCGGCTCCGCGGCCGCCTACGCGGGCGCGATGGGCGCGGCGCTCGTCTCGATGGTCGCAGGGCTGACCATCGGCAAAAAGAAATACGCCGAAGTCGAAGCCGAAATGCAGGCGATAAGAGTTTTCGCAGAAAACATACGAAAAGATCTTTGGCAGGCCGTCGGCGATGATGCTGCGTCTTTTGAAGTTTTAATGGCAACGTTCAAATTGCCAAAGGAAACTGATGAGCAAAAATTCACTCGCGATGCCGCCATCTTGCAAGCCACCCTCAATGC
>DAOTXP010000109.1:0-10048 GCA_034435275.1 Anaerolineales bacterium
GCCACAGGCCGCGCGAGGTCTCGGTCACGGTGGTGTCGGGCCTGACTACAGTAACCCACGTGTGGCCGGGCCGCAGCGCGATGGGATATCCGTCCTGGTCGAGGAACTGGATCGGATGGCGTCGGCCCGAGGACTTTTCATCTTCATCCAACAGCGTGCTCCAGAAGATGTCGTACTTTTGGCCGTCGCGGAACAGGATGGCGCGCCCGGTCAGGTTGGCTTCGAGATGAATATCCAGGTTGGTGGGGGAGACGACATCGTGCGTGGTAAAAAGCAGGATGACGTTTTCGAAGTGCAACTGCCGCCCGGTCAGGCGGTCCACTTCAGCGTGCAGGACGCCAGCGTTTTCTTTGGTCGAATCGTCCACATAGCGATGCCAGGACTGATAGAGCGGATCATAAGCCCAGCCCGATTGATGCTGCCATGCAAAGAACACCTTGATCTGCAAGGCGGGCAAGCTGGGGGCCTCGGGCGGAGTCTCGCTGTAGAGGTTGCTGATGTAGTTGAAGCCCGAGCCTTGCTCGCGGGCGTGCCCCTCGGCGATGGAGATCATTTCGTCGCGTTCGAGCATATACCCGCCGCCTTCGGTGATGTGATACACCAGGGCGCACTGCGGCAGGTGTTCCAGCACCTCCGGCGAGGCGAATGCAAAAATGAGGCAGGACTTCTCGTAGAACGCGGCGATGTCCGCGTAGACGAGACGGCCCGAACGCACCGGGCCGACCCAGGCGCGCGGCACGGATGCGGGTTCGGGCGCGGGAAGGTTTGGAGGCGGGATCAGCCCCGCGTCCAAGGACAGATCGTCCGCGTCCAGTATGGACACTGAACCTGTCCTGCCCGTGGACGTGTCCGCGTCGCTGTCGGTTGGATCGTCGCTCGCGTCCGAAACGGTGAACTCCCAGCCCTGCGGCTTGACGAATTCGATGACGTATTCGCCCGGCAGGGCGTTGAATCCGTAGAAGCCGTTCGAGTCGCTGGTCGTCTGCTGGACAATCTCGCCGCTGGCCGCGTCCAGCAGGTTGACGCACACGCCGCCCAGGCCGACCTCCCAGTCATCGTGTTGACCGTTCTCGTTTTTATCGAGCCAGACGCGGTTGCCGAGGATGATGCCCTCGCGCGTGAACGGTTCGCCGCGCACGGTGCAGTCGCCTGTTAGAGGAACTTCGGGCGTGGGATATTGTCCGTAAAAGACGGTCAGGAAGCGCGTGGCGCCCTCGGTGATGTAGATTTCGTAGACGAAGGGCGCGAAGGAAAGTCCCGCCTGCGGGCGCGCCGTGGCGGGGAAATGCGAAATGGAAATGAGCAGCGCGGGAATGTCGAGCAGGCTGGGATTTTCGATGGCCAGCCCGGTCAGCGGGTTGACCGCCGCGGGAAATTCGGGCAGGGGAGTCTTCGAAGGCGTGGGACTGGGGAGCGCGGCGGTGGGTGTGCTGGATTCTGTTGGAGTCTGCACGGAGGTATCGGCGGATGAGGTACAACTGGCGAGGAGGAGGATCAGGAGCAGGAGGCAAAACAGGCGAGATTTCATGGTTTCATACTCACCACGGAGAACACCAAGTCCACAGAATTTTTCGTGTGCGGAGTTTACCCTGAGCGCGGCCGAAGGGTGTTCTCTGTGGCAAGGATTCTTAATCCGTTCTTCTATCCCAACTCTCTTTGATTCGCCGATATGTCTGCTGGACGGTCTCCGGCAGGACGCGCGTCTCGGCCAGCGAGGACATGAAGTTCGTGTCGCCGGTCCAGCGCGGGACGATGTGCAGATGCACGTGCTCGGGCACGCCCGCGCCCGCCGCCTCGCCGATGTTCGCGCCGACGTTGAAGGCCTGCGGATGGTAGACCTTCTTCAAGACCACCATGGCCTGCGAGGTGAGTTCCATCATCTCGGCGCGCGTCTCGGAGTCCAGCATTTCTAGCGAGGGCTGGTGCTCCATCGGCGCGACCATCAGATGTCCGCTGGTGTACGGATACAGGTTGAGCATGACGAAGGCGCGCCGACCGCGCGTTACGATCAGGTTTTCGGCGTTATCGTCCTTTGCGAGGGCGAGACAAAAGATACAGCCGTCTGCTTTTTCGTGTTCTTCGATGTATTTCATACGCCAGGGTGACCAGAGCCGTTTCATGATGGGAGGATTCTAGCAGAGAAGCGGATTTCAGACTATGCTTTTCACTTTTCAAGTTCCCACTTGACACTTGACCCTCCCGAAAGTATCCTCGCTTTCGATGAGTCAGCCCACGCTCTTCGCCTCCGTCCAATGGACGGTGACGACCCTCACCCGCCACCTGCGCGGCGTGCTCGAATCCGATCCCGCGTTGCAGGATGTGTGGGTGGCAGGTGAAATCTCCAACCTCTCGCGGCCCGCTTCGGGCCATATTTATTTCACGCTCAAGGACGCCGGCGCGTCCCTGCGCTGTGTGCTGTGGAAGACCGACGCGGCGCGCATCAAACTTGCTTTGCAGGATGGCTTTGCCGTCGAGGCGCATGGCCGCATCACGGTCTACGAACCCGCGGGACAGTATCAACTCATCGCCGATCTTATCCGTCCCACCGGGGAGGGCGCGCTGTACCAGGAATTCCTGCGCCTGAAGGCCGTGCTCGAAGCCGAGGGGCTGTTCGACCCCAAGCGCAAGCGTCCCATCCCCGAACTGCCGCGCAGGATCGGCATCGTCACTTCTCCTTCTGGTGCGGCTCTGCGCGATATGCTCAACACTTTGCGACGGCGCTATCCCTTGACAGAGGTGATTCTCGCGCCCTCGCCCGTGCAGGGAGTCGACGCACCTCCCGCGCTCGCGGCTGGCCTGCGCGGCCTGAACCGACTCGCCCGCCCGGACGTGATCCTGCTGGCGCGCGGCGGCGGTTCGATTGAAGACTTGTGGGCCTTCAACGACGAACGCGTCGTGCGCGCCGTGGCCGAATCCGAAGCGCCCGTCATCAGCGGGGTCGGCCACGAGACCGATTTCACGCTGTGCGATTTCGCCGCCGATCTGCGCGCACCCACTCCCACCGCGGCGGCCGAACTGGCGACGCCGATCACTCTTGTTGACCTTTCTGCAAGTCTCGCCAATACTCAATCTCGAATTGCGAATGCAATGGTCTCTTTACTCAATCAGAATCATATCGAAGTATCGAATCTCGAAACCCGCCTGCGATATTTTTCTCCTGCCCGCCGCATCCAAACGGACCGCCAGCGGCTCGACGATCTCGCCCGCCGCGCGTTGACGGGACTCGTCCACCGCGCCGCGTTGGAATCCGCGCGGCTCAAGGGCCTGGCGCGGCGGCTGGAGGCGCTCAGTCCGCTGGCAGTGCTCGAACGCGGCTACGCCCTCGTCACGCGCGCAGCGGACGGGGGTTTAGTCACGCGTGTGGCGCAGGCGCGCGCCGGCGCGGCCCTGCGCGTGCGTGTCAGTGACGGTCAATTCGGCGTAACGGTCAACAAACCGAAATCCACGGAGGAAGCGTGAGTAAATCGTCTGCACCCAAACCTGTCGAGGAATTATCCTACGAGGAAGCGTTCGCCGAACTCGAGTCCATCGTCGCCGCGCTCGAAGAGGGCGGCAAGCCGCTGGAGGAATCCATGAAACTATTCGAGCGCGCCCAGGCGTTGACGAAACGCTGTTCCGAGCTGCTCGAGGAGGCCGACCTCAAAGTGCGCCAGTTGAGCGGGGGGGACCTGACCGCGTTCGAAGGTGAAGAATGAGTTTCTTGAAGATCGTCGAGAATGAGATTCTGATCGGGGCGCTGGCCGCGTGGGGGCTGGCGCAATTATTGAAACCGCCGATGGAATATCTGCGCACCGGCAAGTGGAACTGGGCTTCGATCGCCAACGCGGGCGGCATGCCCAGTTCGCATTCGGCGCTGGTGGTGGGCGCGACGCACGGCGTCGGCCTGTACCAGGGATTCGATTCGCCGCTCTTCGCGCTTGCCTTTGCCTTCACCATGATCGTGGTGTACGACGCGGCCAACGTGCGCCATCAGGCGGGCATTCAGGCGCAGAAGATCAACGTCATCGTGAACGAACTGCTCGCGGGCCACCCCATTTCGGAGAAGGATCTGCGCGAGGTGCTCGGCCATACCTGGCTGGAAGTCATCGGCGGCATCCTGCTCGGCCTGCTCGTGGCGACGATCAGTTGGTTGATTATTCGTTAGGTATTGCTGCATCGCGCTGAGCGGAAGACGAAGCGCAGATTTCTTTGGAAATTTCGCGTCTCGTCTGCGGCTTTCCAAGAACTCGAAAGCCTCCGCTCGACGCGATGGCAGATGAGTTACTTTTTTAATCGCCGTCGCAGGGCGGAGGTGAGCATTTGGACTTCGGGGACGCGCAGCGCGGCGACGATCATTCCATAGACGATTCCCCCAATCCCCACTCCTCCCAGCCCGACGATCCAGCGCGTCAGACTCCCCGCGGCCCGACTCCACCACCCGAGCGCGAGACTCATCCCCAGCGCCGCCACGGACGCGGACGCGAAGCCGCGCAGGATATTCTTTCCCTCGATTCCTTTCAAGCGGACGCGCATCACGATAAACAGAGTCGCCGCCTCCAGCGCGGTGGCGAGGGAGTTTGCCAACGCCAGCCCGCCGTGCGGCATCCAGCCGATCTGCTCGAACCATTTTGAAAACGCAAAACTGAAGACCACATTCAAAATCATGGCCGCCGTGCCGATGAGCACGGGCGTCTTCGTGTCGTGCTGGGCGTAGAAGGCGCGCGTCAGCACTTCCATGATCGAGTGGCCGACCAGTCCCGCCGCGTACCACAGAAGCGGCCATGCGACGAGTTGGAGGGCGCGCTCGTCGAACTGGCCGCGCTGATAGAGCAGTCCCACCAGCGGCTCGCGCAGGAGGATCAGCCCCAGCGAGGCGGGAAGCGCGAGCAGAATCACGCCGCGCAGGGAGGCGGCCAGCGAGGCGCGCATCTCGTCCGTTTGGCCGAGGGCGTGCTGTGTGGAGAAGGTCGGCATGGCGGCAATCGCCACCGACTGGGCGATGGCGGCCTGCGCCATGAGCATAAGCGAGAAGCCGTAATACAGACCGGTTACACTGCCCGCGCTCATCTGCGAGGCCAGCCAGGTGTTGACCCAGAAATTCAGTTGCACCACGGCCACGCCCAGCAGGCGCGGTCCCATGAGGGTGAGGACTTGTCGAACGGCGGGATTGTCGAGGCCGAGGCCCTCACCCCAACCCCTCTCCCAGCGGGAGAGGGGCAAGGGGTGAGGGGTAACTTTGAGCAAGGAAGGAATTTGCAGAAAAAGATACAGCACTGCGCCGATGACCACGCCCCAGGCGAGACCATAAATTCCCATCGAGGGCGCCAGCACGAGCGCGCCGAAGATGATTCCGAGTTGGTACATGGCGGGAGTCAGCGCGGGGATTAAGAAAATCTGGTGCGCGTTGAGGATGCCCACCACCAGTCCGCCCAAGCCGAAGAGCACGGCTGAGATCAATTGAATGCGGAGCAGGGATACCGTCAGCGCGAAGAGATGCGGATCGTTGGAGAAGCCCGGGGCGAGCAGGTAACGGACGATCTGCGGGGCGAAGACCGCCGCGGAAACGGCCAGCAGGCTGAGGGTCAGCGTGACGGCGTTGGCGATGGACGCGGCCAGCCGCCAGGCGGAGTCCTTTTCGTCTTTGGCGAGGAATCCGGTGAAGGTCGGGATGAAAGCCGAGCCGAGCGCGCCGCCCGCCACGAGCAGGAAGAGGGTCTCGGAGACGCGGTTGGCGGCCAGGAAGGCGTCCAGTTCGGGCGAGGCGCCGAAGGCGCGCGCCACAAGGATACTGCGTGCGAGCCCGGCCAGTTGTCCGAAGACGATGGCAGCCATGACCGTGCCCGCGGCGCGGGCGATCTGGCGGTTGGCGGAGGAGGAGGTCACAGAGAGGGATTATACATCACGGTTATATTGCAGAAGAAAAACCCTGAAAGAAAATCCCTCGGTCGGTTTGGGTGGAGACAAATCCGATTTAGCAGGACGAATCCCACCAGTCGGGGGTATAAGGTGTTAGGCGGCGAGAATGCTGCTTTCACTCCTTGGCGAGCTTAAAATTCAGCCAATAAAGGAGCAGTTGGCGGATAAGCGACCGGGCTTCAGCTATCTGCATTGGATTTGGCTGGGGCTTAAGTTTCTTTGCATGCCGGGCTTCGCGCCCCACAGCCTCGAAACTGTTGGCTGTCCGTTTGAAAACTTTCAATCTCTGAGATAGTTCGGGGTAACAAATCATGAGTGCAGATTTCCCTCCAAGATCTTCTTCGATCACCTCCAGTACCATGTATAGGTTCTTCCAGTCGTGGTCCAATGAGCCATAGAGCGTGAGAGCCCTTGCTACTGCGGAATCAACCGTTGCGAGGTTGGCCCAATCTGCCATTGAAGTATCGTCATGTCCGCTCGCAGTAAGATTGTAATTGTCTGCCTGGGCGGTGAGGAAGTAGTGGCGAACCAGTTCTCCCCGTTCATTTCGGTAGCAAATGGCTGAAAGGCGAACGCCTTCATAGGAGGATATCAGCGCCTTAGCCGCGCCGTTGATGACCTCAAGAAGGCCAGCCGCCTTGTCTCGCGCATCTATTTGGTTCGCGCAAGAATGAAGGCTTGGAGAGCGGAGAAAAATGGAATCTCCCTCCTGAAATAACGAGAGATCTGGTGAGGTAAAGGAATTCATCAATAGACGGAGATCTGATTCCTTTCCTTGAAGTTCGACGAGCCATTCGGTCATATTGTGATAGATCTCATTTCGAACTGGGTCGCCCAACGGTTTGCGTTACCTGCGTGTGGGCGGGCGGCGGAACGCCGTCCAACCAGAAAAAGGCTAAGGCGTAGAAAAAGGCTTGGAATCACGCCAGAATCCCCACCGTCCGCTGCACGCATTGTTGGGCGCATTTGGCGAGTTCAATCATAGAACATTGGAGGCATGAAAGCACAGCAGAACCCATCCGTACCATCTTTGAACTTGCCTGCGATCTCATCGGCGATTACGCCTGGAAGTAATAATTCCATTTCGTATTTTCCCTGTTCAAAAAAGTGACATCGCAGAAATGCTTGTAATTCTTGATTTCTCCAAATTAATTTAAACTCGTAATCAAAATTGGTTACTCGCTTGTTTAATTCGTATATCTCACGAACATCACTGAAGTATTGTGAACCTTCCATGTCAGGCATGCTATATGATTTCAATAGAGAAAGCCATTGTATGCATTTTGAAATGGCGTTCCGAGAGTCTATGAGAAAAAAAGCGGAAACCAGAGATGTACTTTTTCTGTTATGTTCTGTGAAAACTCCTATATCCCAACTCGGTTTGGTCCAAATTGGCGGCTTTTTAGGCTCGACAAGAGGCTCTGGTGCAAGCGTGGGTATTGAAATAAACAAACCCTGATAAGGAGGTCGTGCTTCTTCAACGCCTTCAACTTCTTGAAACTCACTGTGTAAACGCTGTTTGACTTTCTCGTCATTTGTCTCAATGTAAAATCCTTCACCATCCCAAGCGTGCATCTTGAGCCAGTGAGAAGTTGAGCCTTTGTCAAAGGCGATAAAATAACCGTCAATTGTTTGGTAGATACCTGCTGTGATGCGAAGTAAATCATTTCCTGCGATTGACTGCTTGTTGTCGTCCAATGCCCATAATTCCTCTGCATTTTCACCAAAGCAATCTATGCCGCTTACCTGCCAAATCGAATTCGCTGCTCGGTCACCCAACGCAACTAGAATAGCATGTACATCAAGATTTAGGTTTGATGGTTGGAGATCGCTTGATTTCTTCATTTGGCAAAACATTGCTCCAATTTACCTAGCGCCCAACGGCTTGCGTTACCTGCGTGTGGGCGGGACGAGATAACGCTGATTAGACGGAATTTGTTCGAGCACAGAATCCACTCCTTTTGGTGGGGCGACTCCCACTTGTCGGCTGCACGCTGTGTTAGGCGGAGGTTTTGAGGAATTCTTCCAGATGATGATTAAATGCATTCTGGTTATCGATGTTCATTGCATGACTCGCTTTGGGCACAACTCTTGCTAGAGCTTGTGGAACTCGCCGCAGTATCTCCTTTGTGTGACGAAATGCGCTTTTTGGCTCGTACTCACCATTGAGAACCAGCGTTGGACAGGTGATATTTTCAAGCGGAAGCAAGTTGAAACCATAAATCGCTTCCCAAATCTTCATATACTCGTTGCTGTTCATCGCCAGCATACAATTTTCAAGATACTCCTGGGTGACTTCATCTTGACTCAGCCATTGCTTGCCCCGAGTGAGGCGCGCTAACCACAGGGAGAATCTGGTGAAGTTTTCGACGCTCAACATTCTGATCGTAAGCAACATTGCCCATTTTGGAACGAGTATATCGGACAGCAACCTATCAATCACGGTTAACCGAATCGAAACACTGGATCCCGCCAATATCAATGCTTTAACTCGCGTTGGATTTCGCACCGCAAAAGCTTGGGCGATGCTTCCGCCCCAGGATAAACCACATAATACTGATGAAAACAACTCCAGTGAATCCAAAAGGGATTTCAGGTCGTCGGCAAATGTGTTCATGGAGTATCGGTCTAGTTGGGAAATTCCTGTTTTTCCGTGTCCCCGCAAGTCATAACGTATCAACCGATACTGCGAAGAGAAATAATGCCATTGCGGTTCCCATATTTGCGAATCGGCAAATGCGCCATGAATAAACACAAGTGAAGTACCTTCCCCAGTTTGCTCGTAGTAATGATGCAAGCCCTGGATTTCTCTTTCTGACATGATTACGCCTTGCTCCGCCTAACGGTTTGCGTTACCCGCGGGTGGGCGGGACGAGACAACGCCGCTAGGATTCTCGCGCATCTCGGCGGGCCAGGCGCCCCACCCTAGGACCCAGCCCGCCGGGTCAGCTTCAGCGAGATGTTAGGCCGCTCCGTATTCGTTCCTCAGTATCGAAGGTGCCGAGGTATGTCTACTTCTTTGCGGCTGCTATTGTGTCGAATAGCAGATCCTTGAATTCTCGTGCTACGGGCTCTTCTCCCAGAGCAACGAAGCTTGAGACTTCGGAATTCCCGTACATGCCCACCCGTCCAGTGTACGGCCCTGTGACGTTCACTCCTGTATCGGGCAGGAGCTTGTATCCTGGATCGTCTCTGTAATCCCTGGCGGTTGCGTCCCTTAGCTGGAGGCTTAGTACTCCCAGGGAATCTGGTGCTTCTCCTTGCGCTCCTATTAGCAGCCAGGTGGGAGTGAGGACCGCAACCTGAACCGTCTGACCTGATGTTCTGCCACCAAACAGGCCTTTCTTCTTCTTGGTCGATGTTGTCTCAATGCACATCAAGCAATGGCCAAGATCTGGTTTTAGGTTGTAGGCTTCGATGTGCTCCCGGATTGCATTGGCATACTCTGGCCGAAGTTGCTCAAGTGCGAGCTTCCTGGTAGATCGAGTCCATTCTCCCATTGAACGCTCCAGTTCTACGGAATACCGCGAGTGCTCCCGAGAGAACACCTCGATACTCCAGTGTGGGTAGAGCGGCCTAACGGCTTGCGTTAGCGGCAGGGCGGACGAGCAAGACTCCTTCGCCAACCAAAACGATTGCCAGCCAAGCCGCCCCGTACCCTCAGGGCGAAGCCCTGTCCGCTACACACAATGTTGGGCGGCATTTCTTACCGCTTTCTTCCAATAATTTCAAGAAATTCTTCCTTCTTTTCGCCATCTGAAAAATCTTTCGGCCAGTATCGACCCCAAGAACGACCTTTTTTTATTATCCCATATCCGAGTTGGAAGAACTTCTTGAATCCCCGCATGGATTTGTTGACTAAAGTTGCTTCCGATGTCATTCGCCGTTGTGCCAATACCAAGCCTATGATTGGGATCAGCATTGCAATGATGTTAACAGTAAAATCTAGGTTACTTTTCCAAATTACGGTCGCTGCATATAATTCGGCGCGCACGTTAGCCCCAGCACTATACTGTGATGCGGCTTTGGTGCATGAAAGGATTGACAAAGAAGGGCGTGACCGTGTAATTTTAGTTTATGCCTAAACAAAAGAAAACACAATCACGCCCAAAGCCATTATACCGTGTGAAAAATTGGTCTGATTACGATAAAG
>DAOTXP010000110.1:0-2778 GCA_034435275.1 Anaerolineales bacterium
ATCTCGATCAGGCCTCCATGGAAAAACTGGCCGTTTTTCTCAAACAGGGCTTGATTGATGATTCTTTGTACATTGACTCGGTTTCCCTGCAAGTCATTAACGGTGACGTGGAACACGGCCGTGAACTCTACGAACAGACCTGCGCCTCCTGCCATGGCGAGGACGGCAAGCGGATCGTCTTCCGCACCGAGGGCGTGGACGAGTATCTCGGCGCGGTTGCGGACCGCGACCCGTTCCGCTTCCTGCACCGCACCCGCTTCGGCGTAGCCGGGACCGAGATGCCGGTCGGCTACGACCTGGGCTGGTCCGCCGCGGACGGCCGCGACGTGCTGGCTTACGCCCAGACCCTGCCCACCGGTGCAGAGACTGAAACCCCGGTACCCGGCAGTGAGATCTCGGAACCCGGCCCGCAGGTCGGCGGACCGGGCGGCAACCTGTGGAGCGGGATCCTCACAGCCGTCGCGGCGTTCTTTGCCACTTTTGGATCCGCGCTGCTGTTTTTGGCCGTGCTGGTTGCGGTCGTTGTGGTCATTGTGCGCGTCCTGCGCCGCAAGTAAGGGTTTTACAACGCGTCCGCTGCTTCTGCGCGGAAGTTTACGCGAGCACTTCACCAACTCTCAGGAGAGACTATGATCCAGAAGGTCCTTAAGTGGCTGATGGAGCCGCTAGGGAGGGTTGCCTTATTGATTTTGTTGCTGACCGTCTTCAGCGCGGCGGCTTGGGGCATCCTGCAGACCCAGAAAGCACCTGAACAGCCGATTCAGTTTCCGCATAACCTGCACGTTGGGTTTGGGATTCAGTGCCTGTATTGCCATCCCGGCGCGACCCGCGCCGCGTCGCCCGGCCTCCCCACCCAGACCAAATGCTGGGGCTGTCACCAGCAGATTGCCAGGCGGACCCCCGAACTCGAAAAACTGATCATCTACGTTCAGAACAACGAACCCATCCCTTGGGTGCCGGTGGCGATCATGCCCGATTTTGTCCACTTCACCCATCGCCCGCACGTGGCGGCGGGACTGAACTGCGAAACCTGTCACGGCGATATGACAAAAGTGACCGTTGCGGTCAACCCTCAAGTGATGAACATGGGCTGGTGTCTGAAATGCCATCGCACCCGCTTCGCGGATGACCCCGAGAGGCTGACCAAACTCACCGACTGTGGAACGTGTCATTATTAACCGGGTGAAAGGAATACATGCATGACTGATAAGATTTCCCGGCGCGATTTCCTGAAATTGGCGGGACTGGGCGCGGCGACAACCGCCGTGTTGACCGGTTGCGGCGCCGCCTCGCGCTACGTGGTGCGCGAGCCGTACACGAAAATGCCGGAATACTCCTATAACGGCTTGAGCACCTATTTCGCCACAACCTGCCGTGAGTGTTCTGCCGGATGCGGGCTGGTCGTCCGCACGCACCAGGGCCGCGCCCTTAAAGTCGAAGGTAATCCCAACCATCCGGTAAACTTGGGAAAGACCTGCGTCCGCGGCCAGGCCACACTGCATGGCCTGTACAATCCAGACCGAGTCCAGAACCCTACCAAGCAGAGCCGGGCGGCCGAACTGAAAAATGAGCAAATGACCTGGGACTCGGCTATCGGCGTGGTGGCCGACACTCTCAAAAATACTCCCGGTGCGCAAACAGCCTTCCTCGTCGGCCTCGCCCCGGACCACGTGTTCGATCTGTTCTCCGACCTGGCGCAGGCCATCGGCGCGCCGGCCCCCGTCCGCTTCGGCGCGCTGGGCATGTTCGAGTCGCGCGCCACGCTGACCAAAGCCGCCGCCGATCTCTTCGGCCAATCCGCCCTGCCGTTTTTCGATGTGGCCGGGGCCGATGTCGTGTTTTCGTTCGGCGCTAATTTCCTCGAGACCTGGCTCTCGCCGGTCGCTTACACGCGCGGTTACTCGAAGATGCGCCGCGGCTCGGGCGGCCAACGCGGGTATTTCGTCCAGTTCGAAGCGAGGATGTCGCAAACCGCCTCCAAAGCGGACGAGTGGATCCCGGTCAAGCCCGGGACCGAGGGCCTGGTCGCGCTGGCAATCGGCCGGCTCGCCGCCGAAGCGCGCGGCGGCGCACTTCCCTCGGCGTTCGCGAACGTGAACGTGGAAAAAATCGCTTCCGCGGCGGAAGTCGCTCCGGAGACCCTGCAAAGACTGGCGGCGATGTTCGCCGGCGCGGCTCAGCCTCTGGCTGTTGTTGGGGGGGCGGCGCTGGGACACACCAACGGTTTGCAGGCAGCGAAGGCCGTCCTGGCGTTGAACGCGTTGGCCGGAAATCTTGGGCAGCCCGGCGGTCTTTACCTCTCGACGCTGGCCCCAAACGAAAGTAGTTACCATCGCCCGGCTTCTATTCAGGAGATGGCCGCGTTCGTGGAACAAATGCGAAGCGGAAAGATCGCCACGCTGTTCATTCACGGCGTCAACCCGGTTTTTGAACTGCCCCAGTCGCTCGGATTTGCCGAGGCGCTGGGGAACGTGAAGACCGTAATCTCCTTCGCCACTTTCCCCGACGAGACCGCGCTGGCATCCGATTACATCTTCCCCGATCACAGCGGACTGGAATCCTGGGGGTACCAGCGTGTTGCCACAGGGACGAATCAACCCGCGCTTTCGGGCGCTCAGCCGGTGGTTGCGCCGTTCTACAATACACGTTCTACCGTGGACGTGGTGCTGGCGGCCGCGGCCGCTCTGGGCGGGAAGGCCGCTGAAGCCCTGCCCTTCGCGGATGAAGTGGCTTTCATCCAGGGTAAACTCCTGCCTCTGGTGCAGGCGGAAGGCGGAT
>DAOTXP010000111.1:0-5371 GCA_034435275.1 Anaerolineales bacterium
GGATGCCTTCCGTCATTGTGGCGACGGGGTCGAGTTTGGGATGCTTCTCGATGAACCAGCGGTCGGCGCTGCACGAAAGGCCGAACTTGTGCGCCGTCTCTTTGGCGTCGTGACGCGGTTCGAGCGCGACCGAGAGGATGACCATGTCGAGCGGAATCCGCATTTGGACGCCGACCAGCGTATCCTCCACCTGGACGATGAGTTTGCCCTCTTCATCGGGCGTGCGCGGCGCGTTGTTGATCTCGGCCACCTTGCCGCGGATGAAGTGCGTGCCTTCTTCGAGGACTCGTTGATAGAACTCCTCGTAACCCTTGAAGGGCGTGCGCATATCAATGTAGAAGTTGTACACTTCCGCGCCCGTCCGCTCGTGGACGAGGTGTGCGAATTTCAGTCCCTGCATACAGCAGATGACCGAGCAGTATTCGTTATAGTTCTTGTCGCGGCTGCCGACGCAGTGGACGATTCCAACCGCTTTCGGGATGGTCTTCCCGTCTTTCAGGACGATGTTGCCGTTGGTGGGTCCCGCGGCGTTGCACAGCCGCTCGAACTCGAGGCTGGTGATCACGTTCGGCAGACGTCCGTAACCGTACTGCGCGATGCGCTTCGCGTCGAAGGTTTCGTAGCCTGTGGCGAGGATGATGTTACCGACGTTGACCGTGATGATCTCGTCTTCCTGGTTGAATTTGATGGCGTTCGTCGGGCAGAACTTTTCGCAGGCCTTGCATGTGCCTTTGAGGTAGTAGGTGCAGTTCGGGCGGTCAATCACGGGATATTTCGGCACGGCCTGCGCGAACGGCGTGTAGATTGCCTTGCGCATGCCCATGCCCGCCTCGAACACATCGTCCACCACTTTCTTCGGGCATTTCTCCCAGCAGATGCCGCAGCCCGTGCAGAGCGAGGTGTCCACATCGCGCGCCTTCTTGCGGATGGTGACCGAGAAGTTGCCCACGAAGCCATCCACTTTCTCGACCTCGCTCCAGGTGAGCAACTCGATGTTGGGATGTGTCCCAGCCTGGACCATCTTTGGGGTCAGGATGCAGGCCGCGCAGTCCAGGGTGGGGAACGTCTTGTCGAACTGTGCCATGTGACCGCCGATGGAGGGTTCGCGTTCCACGAGATAGACCTTGTATCCCGCGTCCGCGATCTCCAGCGCGGCCTGGATGCCCGCGATCCCGCCGCCGACGACCAGCGTGTCGGGATGGATCGTAACCTTGAGCGGCTCGAGCGGCGCGTGATGCGTCACGCGTTCCACGCCGCCCGATACGACCGCCATGGATTTGGCGGTTGCCTGATCCTTATCGGTATGCACCCACGAGACCTGCTCGCGGATGGATACCAGTTCGCACAGGTAGGGATTCAATCCTGCGCGCTTGCAGGCGGTGCGGAAGGTGTTCTCGTGCAGGTGCGGCGAGCAGGCGGCGACGACGACGCGCGTCAGCCCAAGTTCCTTGATGTCCTTCTCGATCAGTTCCTGGCCGAGACTGGAGCACATGAACTTGTAGTCGCGGCCGATGACCACGCCGCGGTGTTTGAGTTTCGCCGCGGCCCATTCGGCCACCTCCTGCACGTCCACCATGCCCGCGATGTTCGTGCCGCAATGACAGACGTAGACTCCGATTTTTTCCATAAGATTCTCCTTTGATTATCTGGTTGCAAGCACAGGCATGGCAGAGACCAGTTCCTTGCCGATGCCGAGTTTGTTCTTCGGGATTCCCAAAGCCAGCCCCACCAGTTGGGTGAAGTACAGGATGGGCATGTTGAAATTCGTGCCGAATTCCTGGTTCACCGATTGCTGATAGCATTCCAGATTCACCTGGCACATGGGACAAGCCGTGGCAATCACATTGGCCTCGCGCTCCACTGCCGATTGGAGCAGGTTGCGCACCATGCTCAACGCGGCTACACGGCTGGAGATGATGAGCGAGCCGCCGCAGCAACGCGTTTTGAGCGGATAGTCCACGGGCGTCGCGCCGATGGCCGCCAGCAGCCCCTCGAAATACTGAGGAGTCTCCAATGCCTCCGCCGGATCATGATCTTTGCGCGGGCGCAGAATCTGACAACCGTAATACGGCGCAACGCGCAGACCCTCGAGCGGTTTCGTGACCCTGGCCTTGATCTCCTCCGCGCCGAGATCCTGCGCGAACATTTCCAGCAGGTGGCGGACGCGGATGTTGCCCGAAAAACGCAGGTTATCCTCTTCGAGCGCGAAGTTGATGTGTTCGGCCAGGTCGGGATCTTCCGTCATGTGCTTGGCGGTGAAGAACATGTTTTTGAAGCAGGCGCTGCATGGTGCGACCACGTCCAGCCCTGTTTTTTCCGCGATGGCAAGATTACGCGCGGTGAGCGTGTAGGCCAGCAGTTCGTCAATGTGGAAGTAGGTGGTAGATCCGCAGCAGTTCCAGTCGTCCAGTTCGCGCAGTTTCACGCCGAGTTTTTTTGTTGTCTCCAGCGCGGACTGGTGATAGCCGATGGCCAGTTTTTCGAGCGAACAGCCGGGGAAGTAGGCGTATTCCTTCATGCTTCGCCTCCCATTGGGATGATGCGGCGGATCATGCGCTTGAAGTTATCGAGGCGCTTGATGCGCGGCGGAAGGATTGGAAGCCTGCCCTTGATCATCAATTCCGTCGCGTTCTGTATCTCGCGGAAGAACTCGCCGAGTTTGAACTTGAAGATGTACGAAGGCGCCAGGATGGGTTCAAAGGTGCGCCCGGTGCGGACGATGGTCTTGGCGAACGCCTCCGAAAACGACGGCCCGATCATGTCCTCCCTGTAGCGGCTCTTCCAGATCGAGTAGCGCTGCAGGGCATACATGAGTTCGGTGATGCTGATATTCTGCGGGCAGCGCACCGTGCATTGATAACACGAGGCGCAGTACCAGAAGGTGTTGCTGTTCAGCACCTGGTCTTTGAGCCCCGCATTGACCATGGCGATGATCTGGCGCGGGGTGTAGTCCATGTAGGCGGCCACGGGACACGAGCCGGAGCAGGTCCCGCACTGGACGCACATGGGGAAGGGGTTTCCGTCCGCGGCGTGCAGCAGGCTGGAAACTTCTTTCATGAAGGTGAAGGTGTAGGTTTCGGATGCTTCTGTCATTGGTTTACCTCTGTTGGTGGCGTGGTTACGAGGCACGTATACAGGTGGACACGTACACACGTAGACACGGTTTAAGGGACTTGTGTACCTGTGTGCTTGTGTGCCTGTTTACCTCATCACACCGGCGTGCCTTTCTTCTCCTCTGCCAATTGGATGAGCGTGCGCACCTTTTCGAGCAGTACGTTTGGTTCCACCGGCTTCTCAACCAGTTCATCCAGTTTGACGAAACCCGGGTGGATCGGTTCGCCGGGGAAGAGGAAGGCGATCTGCTCTCTCATGCCGGTGATGATCAAGACGGGCATTTCGCGCAGTTTGGGGTCCTTGCGGAGTTTGCGCGCGATCATCACGCCCTCGGCGCCGCGTCCCATCATGATGTCGAGCAGCAACAGGTCGTATGGCTTGGTCTGCAAAGCCTTCAGACCGGCTTTCGGGTCATAGGCAACCTCCACTGCGTATCCCGCGTTATCGAGGATGGATTTGATGCCAGCCACGTAATCGGGATCGTCGTCTATGATCAGCAATCGTTTAATCATGTTCTGCCTCCGTTTCGATCTTTTACGTAGTGACGACTTCGGTCGTCCTGGATTTGGGCAGGCGGACGAAGAACGTCGTGCCTTTGCCCAATTCGCTTTCGACGGTAATCGAACCTTGATGCGCTTCGATGATCTGACGGGCAACGGCCAGCCCGATGCCGTGTCCGCTCGCCACAGCCTGACCCGACTTGCCGCGATAGAAACCATCGAAAATGTGCGGCAGGTCTTCCTGCGCGATGCCGATGCCCTCGTCCCTGACCGAGATCAGGATGTCGTTCCCGTTTTCCTCCGCCTTCACGAAGACCTTGCTCCCCTCGCGGGAGTATTTCACGGCGTTGCCGATGACATTGGTGAAGGCTTCCGAGAGGCTGAGTCCGTTCCCTGTTACGGAATGGAGCGAGTCGCCAATCGCAGCGATGATCTCCACATCCTTCCGCACGGCGTACGGTTCCACGTTTTCGAGCGCCCTTGAAATCTCATTCTTCACAGAAACTTCCGTGAATGCCTCCTTCATCTTGTCGGCGTCAATGGAAATGGCTCGCAGCCAGGAGTTGATGAGTTGGATCAGGTCGCCGATGCGGTTCTTCGTCCGCGCCAGTTTGTCCTTCTGGACTTCGGTGAGCGACCCGCTCAATTCAAATTCGAGCGCGAACAGATTTTGCTGGACGGCGTTCAGCGGCGACTTCAACTCGTGTGAGACGATGTGGGCAAAATGTTCTCTCAGCATCTCCTTCTCGCGGCGCAGGGCGATGGTTTCGAGGGTAAGTTTTCGTTTCTCCAGGCCGCGGCGGGTGATGAGACGGAACTCCTCGGGCGTGAACGGCTTGGGCAGGAAATCGTAGGCGCCCTTCTTCATCGCCTCCACCGCGGAACTGATGGTGGCGAAGCCCGTGATGACCACCATCACGATGGTCGGATCCAGCGCGCTGACCTTCTCCAGCACCTCGAAGCCCGAAATACCAGGCATCTTGAGGTCCACGAAGACCAGGTCGGGCTGAAACTCCTCTACGAGGCGCAGACCCGCCGTCCCGTCCGAGGCCGAAGCGATGTCGTAAGGCCCGCCCGCAAGGATTTGCCTGCAGGAGTCCAAAACGACTTCTTCGTCGTCAATAAGCAGGATCTTTGACCTTGTTTCCATTTTCTTCGCCGACTTCCGTCACGATCGGCAGGGAGACGGTAAACGTTGCGCCTTTGCCGTACTCGCTTTCGACCGTGATCTCGCCGTTATGTTCCTTGACAATTCCGTAACTGATGGCCAGCCCGAGGCCCACGCCATGCCCGATCTCCTTGGTGGTAAAGAACGGATTGAATATCTTTTCCATGTTTTCCATCGAGATGCCGTGGCCCGTATCTTTCACTTCGATTTCGATGTTTTTCGCGTTGATGCCGAAACCGGTGGTGAGCGTTAATGTGCCGCTGCCATTCATTGCCTCCGCCGCGTTGATGATCAGATTGAGGAAGACCCTTTCGATCTGTGAAGGATCCACCACAATCATCGGCAGGGTCTCATCGAAGTTCTGCACGATGGTAATGTTGTGAAATTGCGCCTGGTTTTCCATCAGTGAGATGCAGCGGCGCAACAGGGCATTGATGTCTGTAAGCGTCTTCTGCGGTTTCTTCTGCCGCGAAAAATCCAGCAGGCCGCGGATGATCTCGCGGCAGCGATTGGCCTGGATGGATATTTTTTCAAGGTTCTGCCGCGAGGGCTCGTCGCAGATGTCCTTTTCGAGCAGCAGGCTCGAATA
>DAOTXP010000112.1:0-7218 GCA_034435275.1 Anaerolineales bacterium
ATTGACCGCGCTACGCAGGTGGTGGGCGACGCGGGCGGTTACATCATCAGTTCGCGCATCTGGTACGCGGACTATTACGGGCAGAATCTGAAATATGCCACCATCACGATCGGCGTGCCCGTTGACCAGTTCGAGGCCGCCCTGCGCCGTCTGCGCGGACTGGCCGTACGCGTGGTGGATGAAAACGCCTCCGGCGAGGACGTGACGGATCAATACGTTGACCTGGAGTCGCAGTTGGTCAACCTGGAGGCCACGCGCGACCGCATCAAGTCCTTCCTCGAGGACGCCAAGACGGTGGACGAGGCCCTGCGCATCAACCAGCAGTTGTCCGAGATCGAACGCCAGATCGAGGAGATCAAGGGACGGATGAACTACCTGAACGACCGTTCCTCGTTCTCGACCATCACGATCAACCTCGAACCCGAATTTCCCGAAATCACGCCCACGCCGACGGCTACCCCTACACCCACCGCGACGCCCGAACCGTGGAAGCCCGGCGAGACCTTCGACAGCGCTAAAAGGACAGTGGTCTCGGCCTATCAGGGTATCACCGAGTTCCTGATCTGGCTCTTTGTGGTAATCGTGCCCATCCTCGCTCCCCCGGTGCTAATCGTCTGGCTGGTCTGGCGATTTACCCGGCGCAAGCCGAAGAGCGGTGCGTAATGTCGAACAACAAAGCGGCGACCCATTCGGTCGCCGTTTGATTTTTAGTAGGTGAACTCTTTTACATCAGGGTCTGTCAATAAATACCTGATGAACTTCTCGTGCTTCTTTGGCCCGCCGACGGTGCCCCAGCGGCATATCATGTCTCCACCCTTCCTGATGTGCTGGTGGGTCACGATCTTGAGACCGGCTTCGCGCAGGGCGGCTTCCACTTCCGCCAGTT
Source organism: Anaerolineales bacterium (assembly GCA_034435275.1). Classification (GTDB taxonomy): domain Bacteria; phylum Chloroflexota; class Anaerolineae; order Anaerolineales; family Villigracilaceae; genus JBFMCC01. Next base: position 887 of record DAOTXP010000112.1, read on the forward strand.
TCTCCAGATTCGTCGCAAAAGTTACTTCGTAGCCGCGTTCCTCGCGGATCAGGTCAACGGCGTGTTCGAGCGACGGAAACAGCCAGAGCACGACCAGCGAAATAATTGCTACAAGCCAGCCGAGGGCGAACTCGCCTCCGCCCATGGCCATGCCCACCGCCGCGGTCAGCCAGATGCTGGCGGCCGTGGTCAGCCCGGTGATGCGCATGCCCTCGCGCAGGATGGCGCCCGCGCCGAGGAAGCCGATGCCAGTCACGATGTTGGCCGCGATGCGGGTGGGGTCCTTGTCGAGTGCCAGACGGCTGGACAAGATAGTGAACAGCGCTGCGCCGATGGCGATGAAAATAAGCGTGCGGAAGCCTGCCGACTTATCGCGGAACTCGCGCTCCAGTCCGATCAGTCCGCCGGCCGCGACGGCCATCAGGATGCGCATCATATCATCCGGTACGAATATCATATTGCCTCGCATATATTGATTTGTGAATGCTCTGTTGCAATCATCGCTTTTCACCGTCATTGCGAGACGCCGAAGGCGTCGAAGCAATCTCCTCGCAAGCCAAGAGACTGATTCGCGGAGTTTATCCTGAGCGAAGCCGAAGGGCCCGCAGTGACAGGCTGCGAAGGTGTTCGCAAAAGAGCAATTTGTGAAATTCTACAATGTCAACCTCCACAGGTCAAACGGTTCATCGTAGCCTTTAACCTCCGTTTGGAATTTCTTGAGCGCGTTCGGGCGGGCGTATTGTTCCAGGAAGGAGATCACTTCCGGGTCGTCATGGATCGGCTGGGACAGGACCGCCTCGCCCCCGGACGAAAACGCGGACAGCCGCGCCGCGATGTTGACCGTGGACCCGAAATAATCCAGCCGTTCATTCAATGTAACGACGATGCACGGGCCATGATGAATCCCGACCTTGAGCCACAACGGCGGCTCGCCGCGCCGGGCGATCTGCGCCTGCGCGGCCCAGATGGCGCGCAGGGCTTCAATCGGATGACGAAAAGCCGCCATGACTGAATCTCCCATCGTCTTGACGATCGCGCCGCCCTCCCTGGCAATCGCCGTTTCGAGCACCTCGAAATGGTCGCGCACGCGGCCGAAGGCGGGCGCGTCGCCGATCTGGCGGTACAGCCGCGTCGAGCCGCGCAGGTCGGTGAACATCAGCGTCACCGAGCCGACCGAGATTTCCTCGCCCGGCCGCAGGACTTCGCTGGAGAACAGGTCGCGGAATACTTTCAAGGTGGTTACGTCTGCGGCGGTGGCGGCCTGGTCGCTCCAGGCGGCGCGCTCCAACTTGAAGGTCTGGGTTCGATCGGTGGCGTTGACCAGTTTGAGTTTCGGCGCGAGCGTGACGCGCGTCTCGCCATAGGGCCAGCCCTCGGGCGCGGCGCGCAGGTCAATGCTTTCGAATCCCACCTTGTCCGCGAACAGGGGGCGCGAACCCGCCACCCCGTCTGCGCGCAGGGTGTAACGCCCCGATTCGAGCCGCGTGTTCAAGTTCAACTCTTCACGTGGCGGCAGGGTTTGTGAAAAGATGACATGCGGCTGGCGTTGCGGACTGCCCACGCAAAATTCGAGGCCTTCGTCAATGGCGCGCACGGACGGATTGGGACGGAAAACCACCTCCACGTTGTGGTCGAAGTTGGCGGTGAAATCAATCTGGCAGGTGTTGCAATGCGATTGCGCGTGGACGTCGCTCAAGCGGGGGCGGCTGTCGGTCACGCCGCGGCAATCGGGACACAACAGTTCCCAGTACATATCCAGCAGTCCGGCGCGCGTGGCTTTCAGGAATAGTTCCAACACGGGGCGGCGCTCCACGCGCCAGAGATCGGCCAGCGCGTAGGGACGCATTCGCTGGAGGCTAATATCGTCTGCGCGTTCGAGGAAATCCATGAGGCGCGCCAGCAGGGACGTATCCACGCCTTCTGCAATCAGCCGCTCCTGCATGGACCTCAGGCGGGCGCGGCCGTTCGAGGACAATTGACTCCGCCCCGGGTCCCCGGCGGACGCGGCACCCTGTTGAACGAGTCGATCATAAGAGCGAAAGGTGCGCTCGAAGCGCCGCGCGCTGACGAGGCCGATTCCCAGCGAAATGGCCGGCCAGCCAAGCAGGTTGGCCGGGCGCGCCCATACCTGGTAGATCAGGCGCGTGCTGCCGTCGGGGCGGCGCATCAAATCCGCGGCCACGCGCATCTCGGCCAGTGGCCCGCTCCGATAGCGGCGCAGGATGCCGAAGTGATAGGGGAAGATCCAATCGAAGGGTTCCTCCTCCCATTCGATATTGACGAGGGGGAGATTGAAACGCACGCGCTTGATGCCGTCCCGAATGCCCAGCATCTGCATCGGAGGCAGGCCGGTGTCGCGGTTGAAGCGGTTCGTATCCGAAACGAATGGCCAGAGCGCCTCGGGCGAGGCCGCCAGGTCCCATTGCCAATTAAAGTGGAATTCGCGTGCCATGTAAGGTTGAGACGCTAAAACTGGAGGAAATTATACCCGCATGTGTTAATCAAGCGTTAAATGACGCCTCGTTTACGTTCCATTAGTTTGCTGGTATAGTTATTAACAAATTTATGGCAGAAACCATCCTCGTCGTGGAAGACGAACCCTCGCTGCAGGAAACGCTGGCCTACAATCTCGAGAAAGAAGGCTACACGGTCGAAGCGACCGGCGACGGGCGCGCCGCGCTCGAATCCGCCCGCCGCCTCAAGCCCGACCTGGTGATCCTCGACATCATGTTGCCCGGCATGGACGGCTTCGAGGTCTGCCGCCGCCTGCGCCAGGAGATGATCACGCCCGTGCTGATGCTCACTGCCCGCGACGACGAGATTGACCGCGTCGTTGGCCTGGAGGTCGGCGCGGACGATTACCTGACCAAGCCGTTCTCCATGCGCGAGTTGATGGCGCGCGTCAAGGCCCAGTTGCGGCGGGCGCGGTTGTTGCGCGAGGAACTCGGCACGGCCGGACTGGCCGCCCTGCCGCAGGAAGTGTTGACCTTCGATAACCTGTCCATCAATGTTACACGCCGCGAAGTCATCTTGAACGGCGAACCGCTGGCGATGAAGCCCAAAGAATACGAACTCCTGTTGTTCCTCGCCCAGCACCGCGGCCAGATGCTCTCGCGTGAATTCGTGCTGGAGCGCGTCTGGGGCTGGGATTTCATCGGCGACAGCCGGACCGTTGACGTTCACGTGCGTTGGCTGAGGCAGAAGATCGAGGCCGATCCCGCCAGCCCGAAACGTATCATTACCGTGCGCGGGGGGGGGTATCGGTTTGAGGGTTAGCAGGTCAAAGGTGGAAAGTTAGATGACCAGCGCGTTTTTTGTTGGACTTGCCATCGGCCTGGGTGCCGCGGCGTGGTTCGCCTGGCGTTATCTCCGCTTGCGAATTGCCGTACAGAAGTGGACTCATCAACTGAAGCAAGATGGGGATATTTCCGAAGCGCCCCATGAACTCAATGAATTGTCATCAGCGTTCAGTCATCAACGTTCCACTTTCAACCTTAAACTTTCAACCGCGAACGCCGAACGCGCCCGCCTCTCCGCCATCCTCGACCAACTGACCGACGGCGTTTTGATCGCGGACGCGGAAGGACGCGTCCAGTTTGCCAATCCCGCCGCCGAAAAATTGTTCGGCGCGGCGTTGATCGGACGTTCGATGGTGGAGACACTGCGTCATCATCAACTGGCGGAGGCGTGGCGTCGCTGCCGCGAAACAGGCGAACTGCAAACCGAATCGGTCGAAGTGCCAGCCAGCCGTCACTTTTTGCAACTGATCGTCGTTCCCGACCGCGATGCGCGCGGCGGCACGCTTTTGCTCGTCCAGGATTTGACGCGCGTCCGCCGCCTCGAAACGGTGCGGCGCGACTTTATCAGCAACCTTTCGCACGAACTGCGGACTCCACTTGCTTCGCTCAAAGCCCTGACCGAAACCCTGCAGGGCGGCGCGCTTGCGGACCCCGAGGCGGGGCCGCGCTTTCTGGGCCGAATCCAGGCTGAAGTGGACGCGCTGACCCAGATGGCGCAGGAACTGCTCGACCTCTCCAAGATCGAGTCCGGGCAGGTGGCGCTGGAACTGACGCCTGTCGAACCGCATCGCCTGTTGCATGCCTCGGCTGAACGGATGCACCTGCAGGCGGAACGCGCCAGGTTGAGTCTCGGAGTCGAGGAGACGGGGGATGTCCCCAGGGTCCGCGTGGACGCGGGGCGGCTGGAACAGGTGCTGGTCAACCTGATTCACAACGCGGTCAAGTTCACGCCGCCCGGCGGGAACATCGTCCTGTCGGCGCGGGGGGATGGGTCATCGGTTATATTCTCGGTGAAAGATAGCGGTGTGGGGATTCCGCAGGATGATCTGCCGCGCATCTTCGAACGATTCTACAAAGCCGACCGCGCCCGCTCCGGCGGCGGGACCGGGCTGGGGCTTTCGATTGCGCGGCACATTGTGGAAGCGCACGGCGGAAGGATCTGGGCCGAGAGCCGCGAGGGGGAGGGGAGTACCTTCTTCTTTTCCATTCCAATCAAGAAGTAAAACACGATTTTTCATTCCCTCCCGCCGCGGAGAGAGAGGCAAGGGGTGAGGAAAAAGGCGATGGGCAGTGTCTTTAGACATCTTTGCAACACAGCCATTGCTTTTCAAACTTGTGAAGCCGTCTTGCTGAAATGTTAAGGATGGATGGACACGCTGGGGGTATGATGAAGGCACCGAAACCTTTACCACTCATTAACGTAATCTTCTCCCGCAGTTAATCGGCGGCTGGTATCCTAGGACCAGCGAAATGCAAGGAGTACCATGATTACTTTTCTGACAATCACCACAGTCGCTATGCTGGTTGTGTTCGGCGTTGACGCCAGCCGCAAGCGACGCGAGTATTTGCGGACTAGGGAAATGCAATGACGCGTCCGATTCACATTCTCGTCACCAATGACGATTCGGTCACCGCGCCCGGCCTGCTGGCGTTGACGCAGGAAATGCGCAAACTGGGGCAGGTGAGCGTGCTGGCCCCGGACCGCAACTGGTCTGGCAGCGGGCATGTCAAGACTCTCGACCGCGCCCTGCGCGTGAAGGAGACCCGCCTCGCGGATGGCACGCCCGCGTTCGCCAGCGACGGCGCCCCGTCCGATTGTGTGGCGCTGGCCACGCTCGGCTTCCTGAAAGACCCGGTGGACCTGGTGGTCTCCGGCATCAACGCCGGGGCCAATCTCGGCCACGACGTCACCTATTCGGGGACGGTCACCGCAGCCATGGAGGCGGTCATCGCTGGACTGCCCGGCATCGCTGTCTCGCTCGACCTGCCCGAGAATCACGTTGGAGAGTTGAATTACTACCCGGCGGCGCGTGTGGCCCGCCGCGTGGTGGAGCACGTGCTCGCCAACAGTCTGCCGGACGAGATCCTGCTCAATGTAAACGTGCCATACCTGGGCTATGAAGAATTGCGCGGCTTCCTGCTCACCCGCCAGGGTCTGCGCGTGTATCACAGCCGCCTCGACGAGCGCATTGACCCGCGCGGCCGTCCCTATTACTGGATTGGCGGCGACGCGCCCACCGGCGTGGCGGAACGCGGCACGGATGTGGGCGCGCTGGCCGAGGGCTACGTCTCCATCACGCCTCTGCAACTGGACCTGACCGCTTATCGTGTCCTGAGCGATCTCAATCACTGGGACTGGACTGAATCGCCTCCCAGGATTTCCGAGATGAATCTACCGGTTTTCACGGTCGGCGCGCCGCGCACAGATTAAGCGTCTCTTCTCCTCCTTACGTCAACGTCCTGCCGTCCCCCCTTCCGGCAGGACGTTGACTTTAATCGTGTGTGCGAAAATGTTTACCAGTTGTTAACTTACCCTTCCATTGCCCTTAAACGTGGATTGGTATCCTTGCGGAGTATAAAAAACCAAAAGGAGAAAAGAAATGACCAAAATTGTTCGTCCCGTTATGTTCGTGCTGGTCGCCCTGAGCATGGTGCTGGCGGCCTGCGGCGCTCCCGCCGAGCCTGTCACCGTAGTACAGACCCAGGTAGTGGAAAAAGTTATCACCCCCACCGCCGGTCCTGTCGAAGGCACCATCCTCGTGGACGGTTCCAGCACAGTGGCGCCGATCACCGCCGCAGTGGCGGAGGAATTCCAGGCGGAGTTCCCTGAGGTGCGCGTGCCCGTCGGCATTTCCGGCACGGGCGGCGGCTTCAAGAAGTTCTGCGCCGGCGAGACCGACATTTCCGACGCCTCGCGCCCAATCAAGGAATCCGAAACCGAACTGTGCGCGCAGAATGGAATTGAATATGTGGAATTGCCTGTCGCTTTTGACGGTTTGGCTGTCATGGTCAACCCGCAAAATGACTTCGCCG